>CAOJLW010000130.1 GCA_948438565.1 uncultured Lachnospiraceae bacterium
TTCCGCGGAGTTTTTGCCTGAAAAAGAAGATCATAGCTTTCCGGAAACGCTTGCTATGATACAAAAAAGCCTGCGGGAGCAGATTACAAAAGAACATTTGGAAAATGTATTTTCCTACAATGTTTCCAATGAAAAGAATCTGATTGCAAGGGCGGTTCCATTGTTTTTAAAAAATCTGGCCATGCGTTATGTGTATACCAAAGCTGCCCTCGCCAATACTACCACGGTGACCAATATTGGCAATATTCATGTAGCGGAGGCGTATGCGCCGTATATCCGGCTGTTTGGGGCGTTTCTTGCCATGTCGAAAGGTCAGCCTTTAAAAGGCACCATCTGTTCCTACGGAGATAAGCTGGTATTTACATTTAGTTCCGTGCTTTTGGATACTTCGGTACAGCGGAGTTTTTTTCGCAAGCTGGCTGAGGATGGAGTTGCTGTTTCGATAGAGAGTAATGGGGTATATTATGAGTAGATGCAGACAATGTAATCTGGAATTATTGGACAATTCACAGATATGCCCGTTGTGCAAATGTGTCATTGCGTGGGATGGGCAGGTGGAAAATGCGTATCCCGATATCCGTTTTCGCGCAAGAAAACTGAATCTGGTGGTTCGTATTTTTTTATTTGCTTCTATTTTGGCGGAAGCGTTGTTCGTTTATTTAAACCTGACCTATTATCCGCAGATCCAGTGGAGTGTGATAACAGGCGCAGGTTTTGCGTATTTATATTTTATAGCGAGGTTTGCCGTGCTCAATGATAATGCGGGTTATCGGGCCAAATTTCTGACATTGACGTTTCTGGGAATTTTATATGTCATATTAATTGATATTGTGATTGGTTACCATGGATGGTCCGTCAATTTTGTGTTACCGGCGGGACTTTTATTTGTCGATGTGTGTATCCTGGTTTTGATGTTTGTCAATCGCCGTAACTGGCAGAGTTATATTATGCTGGAATTGTCCATGATTTTTTTAAGCGCTATACCCTTGGCGTTGATATGGCTTGGCATTGTGACGGAGACGTTTGTCAGCGGCCTTGCGTTTGCCGCATCTGTGCTGTCATTTTTAGGCACGCTGATTATTGGCGACAGGCGCGCAAGGGGAGAACTAAAGAGAAGGTTTCATATAAGGTGACAGTAAGAGGTATTTATGAAGCAGAGGGATAAAAAAGAGATGGACGCCAGTGTGCAGGGGACGTTGATTCGGGAATTGATTGCCCGTTTTACATCCGATCATCTGATAGGGAAAAAAATTAAAAACGGGGAGCTGCGCAAAAAACTGGTGGAGCCGTCCTGGAATGTGCCGGCGGGATTTACAATGACTGAGATTGAGATGGAAACGTTTACCATGGAATGGCTACAGACCAAACAGAATCATTCGGATCAAGTTCTGTTACAGCTCCATGGCGGCGGCTATGTGGGGACGATGCGCAATGCATATCGCAATTTTGCCGTTGCTTATAGTGAATTGGGAGGCGGGATGCCGATTTTAACGATTGACTACCGCGTGGCGCCGGAGAACCCTTATCCAGCGGCTCTCGAAGACGCCGTCAATGCTTATGAGTGGCTGTTGCAACAAGGATATGCCGGAGAACAGATTTTTGTGGCCGGAGATTCGGCCGGAGGAGGTCTTGCGCTTGCGCTGACCATGTATCTGCGCGATCATGGGACGCAGCTGCCCCGCGGCATTATTGCGATGTCGCCGTGGACGGATTTGACAGCTTCCGGGGAATCCTATCAGGCCAATTATGAAAAAGACCCCTTATTTGGCAAGACGCGGGACAGCTTGATTTACAATCGGGATTATGTCGGTCTGGAGGATCCCAGGAATCCCTATATTTCTCCGGCATTTGGAGATTTTGATGGTTTCCCTCCGATGCTGATACAGGTCGGCTCCTATGAAATGCTGTTGAGCGATGCGGAATCGGTGGCTAAAAAAGCAAAAGGGCAGGGCGTGAAGGTTCGCATTCATGTCTATGAGGGGATGTTCCATGTGTTTCAAATGGCCATGCAGCTAATGCCGGAATCAATTCAGGCATGGAAAGAGGTCAGGAAGTTTTTGAGTCTGCTGATTTCCTAATTTTAGGTTGACGTGTTTTCTTTCATTTTCTATAATGTAGCCAGGCGCTTTTGGTTTGATATGGGGATTTTTCAGCTAAGATGGGATAAAATATGCTTATTACAATGTACAGAATGGAGGAAAATATGAAAAGTAAGATAAAGATTGGGATTGCAGTCTGTATATACTGTATTTGTTTATTTGGATCCACGATTTTGGTGTCAGCGGCCGGGACGCTTTCGGTGGCGCTGTCGTCATCAACGGTAAAAGCCGGAGAGACGGTGACCGTGACCGTGTCAGCGGCGGGTGAGGATGGAGGAGAGGTCACTTCGGATTTGACGATTACCTATGATACATCCAAATTGGAATATATCAGCAGTTCTTTAGACAACGCGACCTGGGGAAATGGAACAGTCAAAGCAAGCGGCTCTGGCATCAGTATCAAATTTAAGGCGTCAGCGTCCGGGGACGCTTATGTCAAAGCGGAAGGCGTCGCTTTGACGGCCGCTGGCGCGCATATTACGGTATCCGGCGCAGCTTCTGACGATTCGGAGGAGAGGGAGGAGTCGGGAACGGTACAATCCGGGGACAATTCACTTTCTTCTTTAACGATTTCTCCGGGTTCCCTGACGCCGGCTTTTAAAGGAAGCGTGACCGAATATACGGCGCAGGTTGGAAGCGACGTCAATGAGGTGACCGTTACTCCGGTTACGTCCAATAGTAAGGCTACAGTCGAATCCATTACGGGAAATAAAGACCTGGTGGAAGGCAATAATATTGTCAAGATTTTGGTGAAAGCAGAAAACGGAACCGAAGCGTCGTATAAGATTACCGTAAAAAAGGGAGGAACAACGCCGGCTTCGTCTGACAATGTGGGAAATGCCGGAAATGCGGGCAGCGCCGGCATTGCGGATATAACGGCCGACCAGATTCCGGAAAATACGGAGGATACGCCTTCTGTTACGCCGGATGCGGATGCGATTGACATCGATGGGGTGAGTTATAAAATTTCCGGGGATTTTTCGGATGAATTAATTCCGGAAGGGTTTTCCAGGGCGGATTTTGAATATAAAGGGAAACCTTATCGGGGCGTTGTGTTTGACTCCGGGCATTTGGGGATGTATTATATGCTCAACGACGCCGGGGAAGGCCGTTTTTTTGTCTACGATGCGGATCGCGATAAATTTTATCCGTATTTGCGTCTGACAAACGGAGAGCATTTTATTATTCTGATGGTTGTGCCAAACGGAGCGATACCGCCATATAATTACCAGGAAACGGCGCTTTCTATAGAAGGGATTTCCATTGCGGCATATCAGTATGCCGGGGATCCGGATGCGGAAATTGTAAAACCAGAATCTGGAGAAGAGGGAATGGCTCCGTCCGGTAAATCAGATTTTTATCTGATTTACGGTATGGACAATACCGGGACATCCGGCTGGTATCAGTATGACAGCAAGCAATCGATCTATCAGCGTTTAAATGCCGAAGCTATGGCGACCGATGATTCCGGGGAGCAGTACAACGCGCTTGTCGAGTCCTATAATGAATTAAGCGAGCGCCATAAGACCACCAAAGCAAAGGATCGGCGCTTGATAGCAGTTCTGATTTTTATATCTGTCGTGCTTGTGATTATCCTGTTAAATATGATTTTAAAATTGAGGGATGCCCGAATGGATGACGAGGATGAGGAAGAAGGATATATAAGACGTAGGCCGGTTCGAGAAAAGCGTACCAGGCCGTCCAAAAAGGTCAGGCAAACGCATCCGAAAAGAACGCACACAGGTAGGAATGCCTATCCGGTGGTAAAAGAGCCAAAGGAAAATACGGACTTTTACGATGACGACGATGAAGATTTTATGGAAGAATTTGAAGATACGCCGACGCTGTTAAGCCGAAAACCCAGGCAAAAGGCGCAGCCGGCAAGGCCGTCCGTGCAGGAACCGCCAAGACCGGTCGCCAAACAGCCGGAAAATAAGCTTCCGGATAACGATGACGATATAGAATTTTTAGATTTAAATGATTTATAAAAAAAGGTGAGCATATGCAAAAATCATTTACGACGAAAGCGCAAAAAGCGCTGAAACTGGCAGAAAAAGCATCCAAAGCATTGAAACATAATTATATTGGAACAGAACACCTTTTGCTTGGCTTATTGCGGGAGGGAACGGGTGTTGCGGCAAATGTTTTAAGCGATAACGGATTGAATGCAGAACAGCTTTTGGATTTGATTGAAAGCTTGATTGCGCCTTCGGGCAAAACCGCCGTGGCGGATGCAGACGGCTGGACCCCGCGGGCGGAGCAGATTTTAGAGAGCGCGGGGCGCGAGGCGGAACGTTTTTCCAGCAAGGAGATCGGAACAGAACACTTGCTGATTGCCATTATGAAGGAGACGGAATGTGCGGCGTCGAGGTTGATGAATACGTTGAGCGTCAATCTGCAAAAGCTGTATGTGGATACGTTAATTGCCATCGGAGAAGATGCGAATCTATACAGGGAGGATTTCCAGAATGGCAAGCCGGGTCGAAGGAAAAACGCTACCAGCACGCCGATGTTAGATCAATATGCAAGGGATTTGACAAAACTGGCGATGGAAAAACGTCTGGATCCGGTGATAGGCAGAGATGATGAGATACAGAGGGTAATCCAGATTTTAAGCAGGCGCGGCAAGAATAACCCCTGCTTAATTGGAGAGCCTGGCGTCGGAAAAACCGCAATTGTAGAAGGGTTGGCGCAGCGTATTGTTATGGGACTGGCGCCGGATACGGTGGTGGATAAACGAGTCGTTACGCTGGACTTATCCGGAATGGTGGCAGGCTCCAAATATCGTGGAGAATTTGAGGAGCGGATTAAAAAAGTGATCCGCGAGGTGACGCAGGCAGGCAATATTCTGTTGTTTATCGATGAAATTCATACGATTATCGGCGCAGGCGGAGCGGAAGGAGCGATTGACGCTTCCAATATTTTAAAGCCGTCTCTGGCTCGCGGAGAAATCCAGTTGATAGGCGCGACGACTGTTACGGAATACCGAAAGTACATTGAAAAAGATGCGGCTTTAGAACGGCGTTTTCAGCCGGTTATGGTAGAAGAGCCGGGACGGGAGCAGGCGATTGAAATTCTAAAGGGTTTGCGTCCCCATTATGAGGAGCACCATCATGTGACGATTACGGACGAAGGGTTGGAAGCGGCGGTCGATTTGTCCATACGTTATATCAACGATCGTTTTCTGCCGGACAAAGCGATTGATCTCATGGACGAAGCGGCGTCTAAAGTGCGCCTGAACGGTTTTGAAGTTCCGCAAAATATGACGGAATTGGAACAAAAGATTGCTTCTTGCGACAGTGGGATTGAGCAGGCGCTGATGTCCAATGATTTAAAAGAGGCTTCCCGTATCAGCAACAGCAAACAGGAAGCGGAACAAAAATATGCTAAACTCCTGAAAAAATATAAAAAAGAAGCGGATAAAAAAACTTTGACCGTAGGGGAAGAAGAAATGGCGGATATTGTTTCCGGCTGGACGAAGATCCCGGTCAGCAAATTAGGCGAGGGAGAAGCCGCCAGGCTCCGCCGTTTGGAAAAAACGCTGCATAAGCGTGTCATTGGTCAGGAGGAAGCCGTAGGCGCCGTAGCAAAAGCAGTCCGCAGGGGAAGGGTGGGTTTAAAGGATCCCAACCGTCCGATTGGTTCCTTTTTATTTTTGGGCCCTACCGGCGTTGGCAAGACAGAAATCACAAAGGCGCTTGCCGAAGCTATGTTTGGCAATGAGGAAGCTATGATCCGTGTGGATATGTCGGAATATATGGAGCGGCACAGCGTATCAAAAGTGATTGGATCCCCGCCGGGATATGTCGGCTATGATGAAGGCGGTCAGCTCAGCGAGAAGGTGCGTCGCAATCCCTATTCGGTAATTTTGTTTGACGAAATTGAAAAAGCGCATCCGGATGTTTTTAATATTTTGCTTCAGGTATTAGACGACGGCCATATTACCGATGCGCAGGGCAGAAAAGTCGACTTTAAAAATACAATTATCATTATGACTTCCAAT
>CAOJLW010000131.1 GCA_948438565.1 uncultured Lachnospiraceae bacterium
TTACGCCATATCCTACATAAAAACTTCATTATCAACTGTTCGAGTTATCCCATACGTTTATCTTTTCAACACACGCGACATATAGTTCATCATCTTATCCACAAACGCTTCCTTTTGCTTTTGATTGCAGTTCGCCACATAATAATCCACATCAAATTCTTTTTCCAGACAAAGACCTGTCAACAAATAAGTCGGATCCATCCCATACTCATGGTACAAAACCAACAGTTTCTGTGCGGAGAGACCCGTACATCCCGACTCGTATTTTCGATAGTGCTCTTCGGAAACTCCAAAAGACGCCGCAATTTCTGACTGGGTGCGTCCTAAATTTTTTCTGGTCTGTCTCAGCCTTTTTCCAATTTGTGTATTAACCCTTTTTTTCTCCTGATCCATATTGTCCCTCCATCCATAAACAATGCCTAACGCTCCAGTTCTTCCCGTATTCTTTCAGGCATAATCCGTAAATAGCTGCATAACGCCAAAAATTCCTCCGCGCTCAAACTCTCTTCCCTACCGCCTTTTAACTTGGCCTCCGGAATTTTCAACCTGAAAGCAATTTCTTTTGCAGAAAGACCCTCTTCTTTTATATAGTCCGCAATCCATTCCGACACATTTCTTTTCTTCAAAAAAAGCACCACCATTCTGCATTTATCAAATCATATTGCTATTATATTCTTTGTTGAAAAGATTTTCAACTATGGTTTTCTTATTTATTAAGAATTATTTGACGGGATTTGCATACTGCTATATGATATAAAGATGAAAAATAATACCCGCTCATATCATTGGAGGTAACTATGAAAAATGGATCAACCATCGCAAGGGTGTTAAAAGAAGCGAGAAAACAGAACTCTCTTTCCGTCAAAGATGTCGTCGGAATGCTGGAAGATAAATCTCTAAGCGTTGCAGAAAAGACCATTTACGGCTGGGAAAGCGGACAAGCGCAGCCAAATGCCGACACGCTTTTAGTCCTCTGTGAAATCTACAATATCAATGATATCCTTGGCGCTTTTGGCTACAATGACAAACCTGTATTACAAATTTCCCATTTTGAAGAATCACTGATTCGGCATTTAAGACAGCATCCGGAGATGTTAGATGCAGTCAAAAAACTGCTGGATATGGATTAACGGAACAAAAAACAGGATACGCCGCACAGACTTTTCTCCGTACGGCGTATCCTGCCATTTAGTAGCGTTTTATTTTTCTGGCCGCTGTCTTTTCAAATTCATTTTCCCGGATCTTTAAAACCGCTACCCGCTTATAGGCCGGCGCTGTTTGATTATACTGATCCAAAAGCTCCTGCAAAGCCGCTTTGATATCGGCAATCCCTTGTTTGTCGGCATATTCCATATCCGGAAAAATCTCCGCTTCAATTGCGCCGCCGTTTTCACGGACTAAAATCTCCTGTATCAAACGATGCGCACCCAAATTATTTTCAATCTCTTCCGGAGAAACATTCTCACCGTTTGGCGTAATAATCAGATTTTTCTTCCTTCCAGTCAGGAAGATAAAATGATCCTCGTCCACATATCCCAGATCTCCGGTGCGCAGCCAGCCATCCTCGGTCAACGCTTCTTTTGTCTCTTCCGGCATTTGATAATATCCCTGCATCACGCTGCTGCCGCGTACCCAGATCTCTTCGTCTACCACTTTCGCCGTACAGTTTGGCATCAGCTTGCCGACAGAACCAAATTTGCGATTCCATTCCAGATTGGTGCTGATAACCGGAGAACACTCCGTCATGCCATACCCCTGCAATATTGTAATCCCATATTTTTCAAACAGGTTAATCCAGTCCGGATTTAAGTATGCGCCGCCGCTGCAAATCGTATGCAGTCGGTCGCCGAACACCTCTTGTTTAACAACCGCAGGCGGCAGGCTCTGTACCTCTTCGAGCTTCTTGGCAAATGATGCTATCATCATCGGAACCATCAAAATCATATCCGGACCAAACAATTTGATATTTTTAGCCATACGAATCAGAGAATCATTAATACAGATAATACTCCCCAGGGAAAGCCCTTTCAGGATATCCATACTCAAACAATAGGCGTGATGAATCGGCAATACAGAAAGAATCACCGTCCTTGACGGAATCTTCATATCGAGACAGGTCGCATTTTCCGCAAGATTCCTCTGCGTCAGCATAACCCCTTTACTTTTCCCGGTTGTGCCGGAAGTAAACATAATCGTACACAGCTCCTCCGGATTGGCCCATGCGTCAAAGCCGCAATCACTCTCCTCTAAAAGCCGGCTCATGGAAAGAATATTTTCCTGATGCTCTGCCTGTTGCATGGAAATTATTTTCTGTAACTTCGGACAGGCAGTCTGCGCCATCGCCGCCACATCCGCACGAATTTCATCATAGACCAACATGGAAACGTCCGCACGATCCAAAAGCTCGCATAATTCCGCAGCAGGAAGCGCCACATCCAACGGCACCGCCACACTGCCGCAATTTACGGTTCCCAGATATGCCACAATCCAGGCATAGGACGTGGCCCCAATCATAGCAATATGTTTTCCCTGCATCCCCATCTCTTTGATTGCGCCGGAAAAATGCTCGCTGTCCTGTCTAAGCTGCGTGTAAGTTTTGGACTCGATCTGATCTTTGCCTACCTTATACCGGATCGCATCCTTATCGCCAAATTTTGCCTCTGTCTGTAATAATATTTCCCGAATCGTATTGCAAACCATAATACCCTCCTCTAAGCCGTAAGCTTTTCCAAATAATCAGCCGCTTCCTGCACGGTACGAATACCGGCCGCTTCCTGTTGATCGACCTCTATATCAAACGTGTCCTCCAATTCTCCAAGCATGCTCATAAAGTCAAACGAAGTAAAGCCAAGATCTTCCATAAAACGGGACTCCGGATGGATATTATCCGGCTCCACTTCAACATAATTTACGATAATCCCTTTCAACTGCTCTAACATGATTTATCCTCCTTTTCCTGCCCCAAAATTATACGAGCTTTAATATCTCACCGACCGACAGATTGGGGTTCTCAATCCCTTTAAACATAATTTTGCAAAGGTAATAATACATATATTCCAACTGCTGCTTGCTGACCGCTTTTACCTGATGCTCAAAATTAAAATCCAGGCCGTTGTCCTCCGGCCGATGCATAACCGTTAAATACATCGCCTGGCAGGTCGCGCCATTGGGATACCATTTTGTTTTGTAACGTATATCGCCAAGCTGATCCAACCCTTTTTCCCGAAGCGTCATCGGCTGGTAAGTCAATGCCATCGGCTCATACGTATATCCCGGCTGATTTTTGTATAATCTGCCGCGGTATGCAAAATAGGCGACCGGATCGTAATTGGCATGGCGAAACAGCTCATTTTGCAGCGTACGAATCTCAAACAAGGCATCGATAAATTTTGTTTCTTCCGAGATAACGGTTCGGAATGGGAACGAATGGATTCTGGTGCCGCCGGAACGTTTTTCTTTGAGCGTCGCCCGCCTTGCAATCGCCGTATTGATGGATACGTCGTCATGACCGTTTTCCTTTTGAAAATAGGTCCGCAGACCCATAATTAACAGGCACGTCAGTGAAATATGCTGTTCATGACAAAAATCCATCAGACGTTTCGTCGGCTCCCCTTCCAAATGAAATATCGTCAAATCGGACTCTACCGAATCCGATACGTTGATTGCGGCACGAAGATTGGGATTCCCGGTTCTGCTTCGTTCGAATTCCAGTTTCCTGGTTCCGTCAATTCCGTTATAAATCGGTTCAGAGGACTCAATCAGCTTATGGAAAAACGCTTCGTCCCGCTCCCTGGCTTTTGAACCGGCCTCATAGGCCAAATCCTTTTTTAACTGTTCAATATAGGAAGCCATCTCTTTTGGATACGGCACAGCATCATAGACACGATGGCTGTAGATTTCAATAATATCCTTTAACAGGCAAATCAAAGACTGCGCATCCATAATCACATGATCCGCTAAAAGGTAAACGCCTTCAAACCCGTCCGGCGTACGTATCATCACGATACGGCTCATCGGCGAATCCTCACGCTTCATCGGAACCTGCGTCCATTCGCGCATGGTTTTTTCCGCTTCTTCCATAGACTTACCCGTAAAATCCACAAATGGAATTTCCTGTTTCACCTCATCTACGACGTATTGATACCAGACGCCTTCTTTATCTTTTGCAAATTGCAGCCGCATGGACTCGTTGCGTTGGTAAGCTTCTATAATACATTCGCGTAAAATATCAAAATCAAGCTGCGTTTCTATCGTCAGACTTGTCCCAATATTTACAACAGCCTTATTCACACAGGCATCCAGATAAAAAAAATGGAATTTCTGCGCTACAGTCAACGGATATACGGCATAGCCTTTTCTTGTTTTCATCATAACTTTTTCTCGACTCCTTTTTGCTTACAATACATCTTCCAACAACGTATCCAACGCCTTTTCATAGGCCTGTGTATCCTTATAATAGCTCTCCGCGTGCGCGGCGCCCCGAACCGTCAGCTTCCATTTCTTTGCAGCGCAGTTTTGATACAATTCCTCGCACATCGCATAGGGGACAAAGGTATCCGCATCCCCATGGATAAACAGCGTCGGCGTCCTGGAATTTTTAACCTCCCTGGCTGCGTTGCACTCGTCCATGCCATAACCCGCCAGTTTTTTATTCATAGCGTCCGCAATCTGGATAATCGGAAACGCCGGCATATGGTACATCGAATGCAGCACGTGCGTAAATACCTCTTTGGGCGATGTAAAACCGCAGTCAGCCACAATGCCCTTTACCTGCTCCGGCAGCCGCAAACCGCTGGCCATCAAGACGGTAGCCGCGCCCATTGAGGTTCCGTGCATAATAATTTTAGCGTCCTCCCCATATGATTCACTGATCCAATCCAGCCACGCCAGAGCGTCGAGGCGATCCAGGCATCCAAAGCCTATATATTTGCCCTCGCTCTTCCCATGCGCCCGCGCATCTACTGAAAGCATGGAAAAACCACGCTTGAAATAATATTCCGACAAAGCGATATAATCCTTCATCCCTTCGCTGGTATATCCATGAAAACACAAAACGATGCGTTTACTCCCTTTGTTTGGGAAAAAGGTTCCATGCAGACGGATTCCATCCCGCGCAGTCACCCATACGTCTTTGTGCGGCCGAGCCAAGAACAGCTCTTTACGCCTGCCAATAAAATCCGCATACTGATTCCAATCGGTTCCGGCCATCTTGATCGTGCGCCCCACCTTGGCAGGTCCCCGTTTCATGGTCCTCCGATAAAAATATGCCGCCACGCCAAGCTCTGCCGCCGCAGCCGCTCCAAATGCGCCAATGATATTCCTTGCTTTCATAAATGCCACATCCTTTTTATTCCTTATTTTTCGCGCTTTCTACGATTTCCTTTAATTTTAAAGCTTTTTCAATGCTGCCTTCCACTTTCAACTTTTGTAAAGTAAACGCCGCAATCGGATCCAATTTGCCGTCTGCAATTTTCCGCAATGTTTTTGCCGTACAGGTAAACATTGCATCGCGGTCAAAATACTCATAGGGTTCCACATGGATTTCCCCGTCCTTTGCTTCCACATAAAAAATTCCTTCCGCTTCACCCACAATATTAAACTGATAAGCAAGATGCTCCGTCATGCCGCTGATATCGGCCCCCATAAATTTTGCTTTGATCTCTGCAAAAAACTCCGCATATGTCATATTTATTTCCTCCTTTTTCATTTTGACCGTCGGTCAATCTCCTCTTGTTGATAACAATACCATTATTTTGACCGTCGGTCAAGTTGAAATAAGCCAAAATTTTCCATTGCCGCGTCATTGCTTCTATATAGTTTACCCAATTTTCGATCTTCTATCTGGATTTTTCTAAAAATACGTAGTATAATAACTTAATTATTTCATCAATTGCAAAGGAGGATAACCCCATGCCTGTAAAATACGTTTTCGTCACTGGCGGCGTCGTATCCGGATTGGGAAAAGGGATTACGGCCGCTTCTTTGGGTCGTCTGTTAAAAGCCCGTGGATATACTGTTACGATGCAAAAGTTTGATCCATATATAAAAATTTTTCCGGGTACCATGAACCCCAATCAGCACCGCGCGGTTT
>CAOJLW010000132.1 GCA_948438565.1 uncultured Lachnospiraceae bacterium
GTCAAATTTAATATTATGCGCGGGCCGGATTATTTACGGAAGCTGGAAGAGGATTTACCGAAACTGCTGACAAGAGACGAGGAAACGGTCAGGGAATATGTGCGGACTTCTCTGGAATTTAAAAAGGGATTGATCGAAGCGGATGAATTTGACCGGGGAAAACGCATTCTGCTAAATTTTGCCCATACGTTTGGCCATGCGATTGAAGCCATTACAAAGTATGAAATTCCGCATGGGGCTGCGGTAGCGATTGGAACTTTAATGGCAAACGATATTGCTGCAAACAGGGGATATATATCGGTAGAGCAAAAGCAGAGAATGGAAACGCTCATAAAAGAAATGGTATCCGGTTATGTTCTAGGTGAAGATTTTTGCCTGGAGCAGGTGGTTTTTGCGATGAAAAAAGACAAAAAACAACGGGATCGACAATTGACCGTCGTACTGTTTCAGGACGAAAATCTGGAGCTTGCGGTTTTTCATGATTTGGAACAGGAAGAATTGCAGCGGTCGATAGCGTATATTAAAGACTTTTTAAATCAGAGATCACGCTCAAACTAGGATGAGAAGCGTTTGGATGACAACTGGGCAAGTGAATTTAGAAACGAAAATATAACAGGAGGATTTCCATGAGTGATGTGTTAAAAAATATGTATCTGGAGGAACGGGCGCTTTTGAAAGAAAGAGTGCCGTTATCAATACCGCTTTGCGTTTGTATAGAACCGACCAATATATGCAATTTTAAATGTGTCATGTGCTTTCATGGCAATAATGAATATGCAGAAGAGGCAAAGCCATTGCGTAATATGGATGGGGCGTGTTTTGAGAAAACGATTATGGATTTAAAAGACTGGACAGATGAAGTCGGAGAAAAGATCAAATTAATCAAGTTATATTCTCTGGGAGAGCCATTGCTGCATCCGGAAATATGCAATATGGTGAAATCGATGAAAGAGCTTAATATTTGTGAGCAAATTGAAATTACGACTAACGCGTCTTTACTTACCCGTGAAGTGGCGGAACGGCTTGTGGATGATGGCCTGGATATTTTAAGGATTTCCGTCTACGCCGTAGATGAAGAACACAACAAGTATATTACAAAATCCCATATTACGCCGCGCGAGATTATGGAAAAGGTGCGGTATATCCGGGAATACCGGGATAAAACAGGCAAAACGGCGCCGCGGATTTTTGCCAAAATGATTGACACGTACACGGATGAAAACCAATTGTTTTTGGATATGTATCGGGACGTTGTAGATATTGTGGGCATTGATCAGCCGTTTCATCTCAATTCCGGGGAAAACGACGTCTTTGAAAACCTCTATCAAAGTAATGCGGGAGATGCCTTTGAAAAGTCCATGAGCACGAATATGTTTACAGAAAGAAAAGCCTGTAGATACCCATTTACCCATATGACGGTACGCAATGACGGAAGCGTCGTAGTATGCTGTATTGATTGGCTGAAACAGACTTGTATAGGGAATGTGAATCGGCATTCTTTAAAAGAGATTTGGGAATCGAAAACGCTGTATCATTTTCGCTGTAATATGTTAAATACCAAGGGCAGTAATTTGGAAGTTTGCAAAAGGTGTGAATTGCCGCTGCGGGATTTGCCAGAGGATCAGATGGATGATTTCCCAGTAGAAAAGTTGTCCTATCAGTATGATATTTAAAAAGATTTATAGAGGTAGTCAGAAAACAAAAGGAGAATAGGGATGGCGGAAAAGCAGGATAGAATTTCTATGATGAAAAAGGTTCATGGCAGATTGATGGAAATGAAAGACGGCCTGTTATCACAGGAACAGTCGATTGTAGATAAAATTGAAATTAGCAGGGACGGGGCGGTTCTGGTATTTGGGCAGGCATATGGCGCAATGAAAATGAGGATACATGAAAATGACTATGAAGAAGTGCCGGTGTCTGCGGTCTGTTTTGGCGATTATGAAAAAGAAGAAACAGAGATGGTCTGTAGGGTTTTAGATTTTTTTAAAGAGGAAGGGTCGTTTACGGTTTTTGATATCGGTGCAAATGTAGGATGGTATACGTTAAATATCCGAAAACGATTTCCCAATATGTCTGTTTATTCGTTTGAACCAAGTCCGATTACCTATAACCGTCTGGTGGATAATCTGACGCTGAATGGACTGGATAGCGATCAAGCGTATCATCTTGGTTTTTATAAAGAAAGCGGCCAATTGGATTTTTATTATGACGGGGAAGGCTCCGGCGCCTCTTCCTTAGTTAATTTACGGGAAAAGGATTCCGTCACAAAAATCAGTGTCGATATGCAGAAAATGGATGATTGGGTACGGGAAGCCAGCGTTAGCCGGGTAGATTTTATAAAATGCGATGTGGAAGGATCCGAGTTTTTTGTATATCAGGGAGGGAAAGCGTTTATTGAACAGAATAAACCGATTGTTTTTTCTGAAATGCTTCGGAAATGGTCGGCAAAATTTCACTATACGCCAAACGATATTATCCATTTTATGGCCGGGATGGGTTATGGCTGTTTTGTGATTGCGAATGACAAATTAAAGGAATGCCCCGTTGTAGATGACAATACAATAGAAACCAATTATTTTTTTATGCATAGGGAAAAGCATTTATCGATTATTACGGCGTTATGCGGTGAATAGCAGATGTTTAAGGAGAATGCATCATGGAATATGGACTCGAATTTTATAGAGGCAGAAAGGTTTTGGTCACCGGACATACGGGGTTTAAAGGGTCGTGGTTATGTAAGCTATTAGTTATGGCGGGCGCTCATGTGGCAGGCTATGCTTTGCCTGCGGAAGGGACGCCAAATTTATTTGAACTATGCGGGATAGAAAAAGATATGGTTTCGATCACCGGCGATATCCGTGATTTGGAGAGCCTGAAGATGGCGTTTGCGCAGATAAAGCCGGAGATTGTGATCCATATGGCGGCGCAGCCATTGGTGCGTAAATCCTATGAAAATCCGGTGTATACGTATGAAACGAATGTGATGGGGACAGTCAATGTCTTAGAATGCGTGCGACAGACGCCTTCGGTGAAATCTGTGGTCAATGTAACGACGGATAAGGTATATCTGAATCGGGAGTGGGAATGGGGATATCGCGAAGAGGATACGTTAAATGGATACGATCCCTATTCCAATTCCAAATCCTGTTCTGAGCTTGTGACCAGCAGCTATATCAAGTCCTTTTTTGAAAGCGGGAAGGTGGCGATATCAACCTGTCGCGCCGGAAATGTCATCGGCGGCGGAGATTTTGCAGCAGATCGTATTGTTCCGGACTGTGTGCGCGCCGCGATAGAAAAAAGGGATATTATCGTGCGCAACCCCTATTCGGTCAGGCCATATGAGCATGTGCTAGAACCGGTTACAGCTTATTTAATGATAGCGAAAGCACAGTGCCAGGATCCGACGCTAAGCGGTTGTTATAACATTGGACCGGATGATGTCGATTGTCGGACAACCGGGGAGCTGGCCATGCTGTTTTGTGATAAATGGAATCAGGCGTCGTCGGACAAGGTGCGTTGGTTTAGTCAATATGACGGCGGGCCGCATGAAGCCGGTTTCTTAAAATTGGATTGTTCCAGGCTAAAACGCATATTTGGATGGAAGCCACGCTGGAATATGGAAACGGCGATGGAGCAGGTGGTCGCGTGGGTGCAGGCATATCTGGGAAAAGAGGATGTTGCCGTTTGTATGGAGCGTCAGGTTCGGGAGTTTTTGCAGACAGAAAAGCTGTAATAATATAGTGATTCGGAAAGTGTGAGCGAAAAATGAAAGTAGTGATTTTAGCCGGAGGCAAAGGAACCAGGATTAGTGAAGAGTCAAAAATCAGGCCAAAACCCATGGTGGAAATCGGCGGGAAGCCGATTCTTTGGCATATTATGAAACATTATTCCTATTATGGGTTTGATGATTTTGTGGTTTGCTGCGGATATAAAGGGTATATGATTAAAGATTACTTTATCCATTATTATATGCGCAATAACAACATAAAATTTGAGTTACAAAACGACGGGCAGTATTTGTTTGAGCAGAATACCGAGCCGTGGAAAGTAACGCTTGTGGATACGGGGTTAGAAACGTTAACCGCAGGCAGAGTGTTAAATGTCAGGGATTATCTCGGAGAGGAGCCGTTTATGCTAACGTATGGAGACGGCGTATCGGATATTGATATTCTGGCATTGTTGGAATTTCATAAAAAAATGGGCAAGGTCATAACTATTTCTACGATCCAGCCCGAAGGACGCTTTGGCGCGTTAAAGCTGGATCAGGATTTGGATCAGGTCGTTGGTTTTAAAGAAAAGGCAAGAACGGATCAGGCGTGGGTCAATATGGGTTTTATGGTTATGGAACCGAGCATTTTATCCTATCTGGGAGAAGGGGATGCGATGCTTGAAGCCGGGCCGTTTGAAAAATTGGCGGCAGATGGAGAAATGGCGGCGTATCGGCACGATGGCTTTTGGTCACCGATGGATAATATTCACGATCGGGATTATCTCGAAAAATTATGGGACATGGGAAAGGCGCCCTGGAAACATCAATACTCCAGGAAAATTAAATAGGAGGTAAGCTGCATCATACCAGCAAATAAGAAAGGTTAAATCATTTTTTGGTTGAAAGAATAGTAAATATTTAGTATATTAGACTATATTACGAATCAAAATGGAGATGTTGTATCATTCGGTTTTTTCCAAAAGATAAATGGGTAGAATCCAGGATGGCATCGTGATTTAACGAATTATGGAAAGGGTATGGTGACAGGAATGAAGGGAGATACGCCTCGTATTGCCATTTATATGTCTTGCTATAATCATGAAGA
This sequence comes from uncultured Lachnospiraceae bacterium, assembly GCA_948438565.1. Classification (GTDB taxonomy): domain Bacteria; phylum Bacillota; class Clostridia; order Lachnospirales; family Lachnospiraceae; genus Roseburia_B. The sequence goes on from CAOJLW010000132.1 coordinate 4,818, forward strand.
ATTTGTGGGGGAGGCAGTGGAATCGATCCTTGGGCAGACCTATGAGAATTGGGAATTATATGCGGTGAATGACGGTTCTACAGACAAATCAGGTGAAATATTAGCTTCCTATCAGGACAAGCGGATTCATTATTATAATTTTAAGAAAAATACAAATCTGATAGGAGCCATCCGATTTTTAATGGAGATTTTTAAGGAAGCGGATGTAGATTATATTGCGGATTTGGCGTCGGACGACGTATGGGAAAAGGATAAGCTGGAAAAGCAGATCGCTTTTTTACAGAGCCATCCGGAATATAAAGCGTGTTTTTCCTGGGACAAGATCGTATTCAACTCTGAGGACAAAGGCGTATATGAAAATGATAGTTTATATTCCCATAAAGAGAACATAACCAGGTATGAGTGGCTTAACTATTTTTATAGATGCGAGAATTGCCTGAACGAATGCTCCATGTTAATGGAAAAAGATGTATTTTTTGAATTTGGAGGGAAAAATCAGCTCTATTATCAATTGGGAGATTTGCGGTTATGGTATTTATTATGCACAAAATATTCCTTTTACCTCTTGGAAGAAGAGCTGGTGCAATACAGACGCCATGGGGCAAATTTAAGCGAGCCCTCCCCGGAAGTGATTATCCGGTGTATCAATGAACGGTATCTGATTGATAAAGAGGCGTTTTCATTGATGGATAAAAGTACGTTTCGCAGGACATTTTATATGGAGCTTCCCTATATGGTTTGCGATACGCAGGAACAGTTTTTAGCCGAACAGTTTTGCGTCTTTTTGGGCAGAAATATATCTTCCGCTTATGCAAAAGAGCAAATGGCGATGGATTTATATTTTATGCATTCTCAAAACAACGCGTTTTTGTCGGTTTTGGAAAACGATTATTATTTTGATGCGAAAAACTTACTTGGGTTATCCGGAAAAGAGGGTTTATCTACCGCGATGATGCCAAGGGATGGGGCAAATAAGCTTTCACCTGCTGTGATATTGATCAATGCAGTGGAGACAGGTAAAATCAAGGAAGATACGCTGCATCAATTCCGATATAGCACATTATTTGATTTGTGGGAGATTACCGTTTTATTGGAAAACGGCCGACAGAAATTTGACAGAATCAAAGAGTTTATAGTCGATTTACAGAACAAAAGGGTGAAACTACAGAAAGAAAAAAAAGTATTATTTTTAATTGCGCAGTCCTCACCATCGGATGTTACAGAAAAAATCCGGGAAAAGCAAAAAAACGGCGCA
>CAOJLW010000133.1 GCA_948438565.1 uncultured Lachnospiraceae bacterium
ATGATTGCCGTCAGTATTACGCTGTTTGCATTTTCCACAATTTTAGGTTGGGAATATCATGGAGAGAAGGCTTTTGAATACCTGTTAAAAACGCATCGCTATCATATGGTTTACCGGATCTTGTTTGCTTTTGCCGTCTATATGGGAGCGACGACTGCATTGGATTTGGTCTGGAAACTTTCCGATATTGCAAACGCGCTGATGGCTGTTCCCAATTTGATCTGTCTGTTGGCTTTAAGCGGTGAAATTGCAGGCGACGTCAGGAAATTTCAGGAAATATTACATAAAAATAGGAATCCATGATTTACAATCTTGCATTGAAAAACCGGGTAAGGAACGATATAATTTGAGTATAAAATCCTATATATGGTAGGAATGGAATTTTGGGAATGCCATAGGTTATTATAATGAAGGAGGAGGTTTTTTAGGATGGCACATACAATGAGAAAAAGGCTGCTTAGCATCTTGCTCGTCCTGACATTGGCTCTGGAAACAGGAAATTTTACGGCCTTTTATGTACAGGCGGCGAATATGGATCAGGGAGCCGCAGAAGAACAAACGGCAAAGGTCGAACCAGCGGTGATTACGCTAAATACAATGGGAGGCACGCTTTCTTCAGCCGTACAGGGCGACCAGCCGGATAGCTCGTCCTGGCGTCAGACCGGAACGGGGATATATCAAAGGGTAATTAACAGCTATCAGAAGCTGCCGAATCCGGTCGCGCCCTGTTATAACGATATGGTGGCGTTTGACGGCTGGTATGACAGTATGGATTATACGAACCGGATTGAGGATGTATTTGTGGAAAACGGTTCTATGACGTTGTATGCAAAATGGATTTATTTGGATATCACCGGACAGAATGAAAATATGTGGTTTCAATATAACAATGCTGCCAGCGATTGTGTGGTAGATATTCGGGGGTTGGACGGAGACCAAAAAATTATGACAACCTATAAAAATAGGGGATATAGGTACAACTATAAAATCGGATCGCCTGTGAAGCCCGAAGAGGATGTCGACCAAATTTCCTTACATTTACCTGCAACCATAGGTGAAAGCATTTTCCATAAAGTAAGCTCTGATTATGATATCTATGTGGCTTCTTTGATCACAATCGACGGGACGTATGCCACGATGCATTATATCGTAGTAAATACGGGTGAAACGGACGTTGCAAATTTCAGTTTGGCATATACCGGGGATATTATGATTGGCGACGATGATCAGGCGATTGTTACCATGTGTGAAAGCGAGACAGGCGATTGCACGTATATCCAGATGAAAGAGAGAACGTTTGTGGACGGCGTTGATACGGAGGAAGGGAAAGTATTCCGGCTGTATGTCAAAGGCCCTTCCTATGGAATTACGGATGTCGATCGTTTATGGATTGGACTTTTTAATGCCGATACCTACAAAAAGCACGCATTCGATCACAATACTTCGCCGACCCAAGGCGACGATTCCGCCTTTGCCTGTTCCTGGGTGGAGCGTACGATTTCCGCCCATTCATCCGAAGTGTTTAGCGTCAAGCTGGGCGTGGGGGAATTGTCTGAAATGGAAAACGCCAACACGACGGTAACGTTGGACGCAAACGGCGGCGTATTCCGTGACGGCGGAGAAGTAAGCAGACATTCCGGAAGTTCTATCCCGATGGGAAGTTTAGAGATCCCTACCCGTATTGGTTATCAATTTGACGGCTGGTATCTGACGCGTGAAGGGGGCGACAGGCAGACAGGCAGTATTACAAAGGACACAACGCTATATGCCCACTGGAAAGAAGCGTTTTATGATCTGATCAACGATACGGTTGTGCAGTCAAACAGCAATCTGGAGGTTCCCAAAGAGACTGCGGACATTACGATTCAGTGCGGCGAGGCTTCGATTGGCCGCGGAGAATCGGCAAAAGAGCTGATCCGGTTGGGGCAGGAGCTGGAGCTTTCTCTTCATGTTACGGACGGCTATTATTTGCCGAATAGTATCTATGTCGACGTTAAGGATGTTAAGGGAACGATACACCTGACGGAAGGCACAGGTTATCGTTATTTGTTAAATGAGGATCGGACGCACGCAACGATTACGGTTATGCCGGAGTATTTGACAGGCGACGTGGTCGTTACTACAATTGGCCATCCGCTTCCGGCAGAACGCCCCCAAGACATAGAGGCTATGGTGCAAGGGGGCGGGGAAAGCGTGGAAATATCTCTTGGGGATGCGTCTCCCATTTTAACTGCCGTGGTTAATCCAAAACAATTGCCGGATCATACGTATGAATACCAATGGTATGAAAATTCCGAAGCAAGCAATCAAAACGGCGGGAAAATTCCGGGGGCCACGGGGCAGACCTATACGTTTCCGACCGGCAGGACGTTTGGAGATTACTATTTTTATTGTATTGTGACGTCAAGACGTAATAACGGACAGATAGCAAACCAAACGTCTAATTTTGTGAAAGTAAAGATAAAAAAAGCCGCTCGTACGGTCGTTTTGGAGGATAAAGAAGAAGTTGCGACCGGGGAGCCGATTGCTATTGGAGAAGCGGAAGTAACGCCCGAGGTCTTGGATTCTTCACAGATTACTTATGTGTATTATACGGATGAAGCGTGTACGCAAAAGACTGCGGCCGGCTCGCCCGAGACGGGCGGATCCGGCGCGGCTGTAGAAGGCGGCGCTCCTTCGGCAATAGGAACTTATTATGTCAAAGCATATGTTCCGGAGGATGAAAAATATGAAGCTGCGGAAAACACGCCTGCGGCGCGGCTAATAATCAAATCGCAGGAATATCAGGTGGCCGTCAAGGTGCAATTAGACGATGAGGAATGGGAAGGGCATGGCAAAAGATTTGCCCTTGTTAGAACAGACTATACAATCATTACAGACTTGCAGCGGGTTTTGGACGGTGTCTACAGTGTCTATGAATTGGAGGACAAAGAGAGTTTCAATCAGAAGCAAGATCCGATCTACGGGTCGGATACAGGAGTGAAGGTGACAGTAGACGGACAGGATACGGAAGCGATTGTCAATTACTATACGGCGACCTTTTATCATGAAGGCGTGGCATATGGAGAAGAAACGCCCCAAAAACAGCAAATCATCCTTGCCGGGCAATGCGTCGTACGGCCGACGGATCCGGAACCGGTTTTGGGATATGAATTCGGAGGATGGATGACGCAGCCAGACGGAAATGCGCGATTTGATTTTTATGCTCCGATAGCGCAAAAAACACAGATTTATGCAAAATGGCTCTTATCGGAACGTCCCTATCAGGTAGAGCATTATCTACAGAGTAGAACAGGCGGCTATGTGCTGAAGGAAACAGAGCGTTTGCATGGAACAATCGGAGAGGAAAGGACTGCGGAAGCAAAACAATATGCAGGTTACGTGGAAGATATGCAGCATCCCAAGCGGGTGGCCAGCGGAATTGTCCGCGAGGATGGCGCCCTGACGTTGAGGATGTACTATCAACTTGTGGAGTATGCGATTGATTATGAACTGGATGGCGGGCGGCTGCCCCGGGGGAAGAAAAATCCAGCCTCCTATACAGTAATCGACGGAGAGATTGCGCTGGTGAATCCGGAAAAGGACGGTTATCTTTTTACCGGATGGACAGAGCCGGGCAGCAGCGTCCCACAGCTTAACGTTACGATTCCGGCCGGCAGTACCGGAGAACGGAGTTTTACGGCGACTTGGGATATCGTGGATCTGCCTTATCGGGTGGAACATTATTTACAGGCCTATGAAGGCGGGAATTATACGCTTGCAGAGACGGAGCATTCTGTTGGGACAGTCGGAGAGGTAAAAACGGCAATTGCAAAAACGTATGTGGGTTATGTGGAAAATCAGCAGCATTCGGAGCGGATTCCTACCGGTACGGTGACCGCAGGCGATTCTTTGGTTTTGAAGCTGTATTATGCCCCTATAGAATATGCGATTGACTATGAATTAAATGGCGGATGGATGCCGCTTGGACAGACGAATCCAACGGTTTATACAGTGCAAAACGGTGAGATTATGTTGTTTCCTCCTATGAGGGCGGGATATCTGTTCGCAGGCTGGACAGAGCCGGGAATAGACGAACCGCGATTGACCGTGACGATTCCGGCCAACAGTACGGGCGACCGCAAATTTACTGCAAACTGGACGCCAAGCTCTGAAACCATCTATCAGGTGGAGCATTATCTGGAAAACCCGTCAGGAGACGGATATTCTCTGGCAGACAGGGAGATTATCGTCGGAATGACCGGGGCGGCCGTAACGGCAGAGCCGAAAGAATATCCCGGATTTGTGGAGAATACCGGGTACAGCGGCCGTGTAGACAGCGGTACGATTTCGGCGGATGTACCGTTGGTTTTAAGGCTTTATTATGACCGGGAAACCTATGTGATCCGGTTTGTGGTAGATCCGTCGAAGGCCGATGTGCGAGGGAATACGGTTTTGACTCTGCGCCATGGGCAGGCGGTAATCAAACCAATGGTTATCCCAAAAGCGGGTTATAAGCTGGATACGCTGTACGACGGATGGGATCGGGAGGTAATGGCCAATGCCGAAGGAGATGCGGTCTATACGGCACAGCTTCGGGCAAGCGGAAGGCCGCTTAAGGATGCGGAAAAAGATATCACAAAAGCCGATACCGATACGTCAGATCCCAAAGGCTCCAGCTTTTATCCGTTGATGCTGCGGGCGTATGGAAAGGATCAGGCTGTTTTGCTAAAATGGCACAGGATTAAAGAGGCGGACGGATATATCCTGTATGGATCCCGTTGCGGCACGGATATGAAGCGTATCCGGACGATTTCAAGCGGTAAGACGACAACCTGTACCGTCAAGAAGCTCAAAGAAGGCACATATTATAAATATGTAGTTGTGGCGTATCAAAATGTAGACGGGAAAAAGCGCGTGACGCTTAGTTCAAAATCTGCCCACGCCGTTACGGAAGGCGGGACATATGGGAATCCCTTGGCAATGTCATGTAATCCATCGGTGGTCAATTTGAAAAAGGGAAAAGCAAAGACGTTAAAACCCTCGTATAAGGAGACGAAGCCGATTAAGATCCATGTATCTAAATTCCGTTTTCATTCGGATAATCCGAAGGTTGCCACAGTGTCTGCAAAAGGAAAAGTGAAAGGAAAAGCGACCGGAAGCTGCACGATATATGTTTATGCACAGAATGGTTTTTATAAGAAGGTTCGCGTGAAGGTCACCAAGTGATTTGGCACAGAATGAAACATTAGATAAGAAAAAGGGGGAACAGCTTCCCCCTTTTTTATATGAAATAACCAAAATCCTGATATCTGTTTTTAAAAATGAAAATCGACGTTGGAGAACATATCGCCTTTGATGTAAATATCGGTTTTGCTTTTTGGCTTAGAACTCAAAGGTGATTTTAAAGGACGTACAAATCCATCCGGCTGCTTACCGATCTTTTTGTTTGGGTGTTTTTCCTTTTGGGCAGCCTGCCGCATTTCTTTGGAAGCGTCGGCCAGAAGGCCAAAGCCTGCGCCGTTTAATTTGGCGGCTTTATCTTCCAGCTTTTGTAATTCTTTTTGTTTGTGGCTGGTGTCTTTGCCGCGTTCTTGATCTTGTTTGATCTCCCCTTGCAGGATTCGTACTTGGCTTTTCAATTCCGCCGCCAGTGTTTCGTGTGATTTGGCGTGGTGTATTGCAGAATTGGCGGCAATGATAGCTTTGGTTCCGGTCTGTGGAAAACCTGTGGTATCCGCTTTGTCATTGTTGGATTTGGCGTCCAAAACGTCTGTTTTTTCTTTTGTAGGATGGTATGCAGTTTGTTTCTGTTCCTGCATTTTTTGTTGTAGTTCCAGTTGGCGTTTGCGGAGCTGTTTATTTAGATCGGCCAGTTTTTGCTGTAGTTCTTTTCGCTGCTTTTCCTTTTCTTCTTCATTCAGGCCTTGATCTGCAGAAAGTTCTTTCAGGCGGTTTTTGGTATTTGCAATCTGGCTTTGGACTTCTTTGCCTTTGGAGTCCATCCATAAGTCTTTGCTTCGACGTTCCGTTTTCGGATATTTTTGGTCTATGCCGTTAATTTTCATTCG
>CAOJLW010000134.1 GCA_948438565.1 uncultured Lachnospiraceae bacterium
TACTGCCAACCTTGAATGTATTCCGTATGTCCTTGTATGAAAAAGGTGCGTATTCGCCAACAGAAACGTTTGTAGGATTGAAAAATTTTCAGGTTTTGCTAAATGACAGCAATTTTATCCGATCGATGCAAAACATGATTTTATTAATTGTGACAGTTACAATTATCACTTTTGCAGTTGCTCTTATATTTGCCGGGATTTTGACAAGGGAAAAGATTAAAGGGCAGAATTTCTTCCGGATTGTGTTCTATATTCCGAATATTTTGTCCATTGTAGTGATAGCCGGTATCTTCTCTGCGATTTATAAACCGGAAAACGGTATGCTCAACAGTATCATCGGCCTGTTTCGGGATATGACGGATCCAATCTTGTGGAAAAGCGAATCTTTAGTAATGATTAGTCTTATCATCGCCATGGTTTGGCAGGCGATTGGATATTATATGGTTATGTATATGGCTTCTATGTCAAGCGTGCCGGAGAGTCTTTATGAAAGTTCGAATCTGGACGGTGCAGGGAGGTTGTCACAGTTTTTTCAGATTACAATTCCCCTCATATGGACAAATATCCGTACCACATTGACATTTTTCATTATCTCAACGATCAACATGACGTTCCTTTTTGTAAAAGCGATGACATCAGGCGGCCCAAACGGTGCGTCAGAAGTAGCGCTTAGTTATATGTACGGCCAGAAAGATGCCGGTTTGTACGGCTACAGTATGGCAATCGGCGTTATCATCTTTTTATTCTCCTTTGCACTTTCTGCAATGGTAAATAAAGTTACAGACCGTGAGCCATTGGAATTTTAGGAGGAACAGATATGAAAAAAGAAAAACATACCGATTCTACAGAGAGGCTCTATAAGTTTTTTATATACTTTGTGCTGATTATGCTTGCGATTACGATTCTTGTACCGGTAGCATGGGTATTTTTGGCATCCATTAAGGAAAACAGTGAATTTTACGGGAATCCATGGACTATGCCAAAAGGGTTTTACTGGCAAAACTTTGTGGATGCCTGGAATATGGCAAAGATGGGCGATTATATGATAAATTCCGTCATCGTTACCGCACTGGCACTTGCGTTATTGCTGTTAGTCGCTTTACCTGCTGCATACTGTCTGGCCAGATTTCAATTCAGAGGCAGTAAATTTTTGAATACGCTGTTTATGGCGGGACTGTTCATTAATGTAAACTATATCGTTGTTCCTATTTTTTTAATGTTAAAAGACGGAGACGTGTGGCTGAAAAAAATAGCAGGGCAGGGATTCCTTTTGAACAATATTGTAGTGCTTGCCGTTGTTTATGCCTCGACTGCGCTGCCATTTACGATCTATTTGCTGTCAGGATATTTCCAGACGCTGGCACATGACTATGAAGAAGCAGCTTATATCGATGGGGCCGGCTATAATACGACAATGTGGAAAATTATTTTTCCTATGGCAAGGCCTTCGATTATTACTGTGATTTTATTTAATTTCCTGTCGTTTTGGAATGAATATATTATCTCCATGACGTTAATGAGTTCTGCAAAAGGGCCCAAAACGCTGCCAGTGGGATTATTGAACCTGATGCAGGCACAACAGTCGGCGGCTCAGTATGGCATTATGTATGCGGGCCTTGTCGTTATCATGCTGCCTACTTTGATTTTATATATCTGTGTACAGAACAAGCTGACGCAAGGCATGGCGGCAGGCGGTTTAAAAGGCTGACAGACAAAAGTTATTGCAGAACGGACACGGAGGGAAAGGAGCGCAAAGTATGGGATTTTGGAAAGAGCATACAATATTAAGAATGGTTCTCATTGCGGTTTTGTTTGTTGTGGGGCTTGTCGCCGTGTACAGCGGCTGGCGTATGACAGGCAAACTTGGAGGCCTTGGCATTATGGTTGCAGGCACAGGCTTTTTGGTTGCCGCGCTTTGGATTTATAACAAACCTTTTGAAAGAACGCATAGAAAGAAATGATAGTAAGAAATAACAGAAAAATAAAAAGAAGTCATAGAAAGAAACTATAAAAAGAAATTATAAAAAGAATCATAATAAAGAAATCGCAAAGGAGCAGATAATGAATGAAACAGAAAAAAAAGACAGGGGACGTGTAACGATTCCTACCAACCTGGACGTAGTCCCGCAGACTGTCGAAATTTTAAATCGCTGGGGAGCAGATGCAATCCGTGATTGTGACGGTACGGAGTTTCCGGAAGAACTGACAAATGTCGGAGCAAAAATATATGTTACATATTATACAACGCGTAAAGATAATGAATGGGCAAAGGCCAATCCTGATGAAGTACAGCAGTGTTATATTATGACCGGATTTTATACGGCAACAGACAAGGAGCTTTCGATTCCGCTTATGAAGGGAATATCCGGGGAATTGATGCAGGTGAATACAAGGGATGACATCAAGCGCTGGTGGGAAGTTATGGATCGGTCCTGCGGGGAGGCGCTGCCGGCTGAACAGTGGGAATACAACAAAGAAACAGGATGCGTAGTAATCCGCAATGCGGTTTGTTTTCATGAGTATACGGTCAGCTTTTTAGCCTATCTGATTTGGGATCCGGTGCATATGTATAATGCCGTGACAAATGACTGGAAAGATTTTGAGCATCAGATTACGTTTGATGTCAGACAGCCAAAGACACACAAATATTCTATGGAGCGTCTGCGCAGGTTTTGCAGGGAGCACCCGTATGTGAATGTCATCCGTTATACGACATTTTTCCATCAGTTTACATTAATTTTTGATGAACTGAAACGGGAAAAATATGTGGACTGGTATGGGTATTCCGCATCCGTAAGTCCGTATATATTAGAACAGTTTGAAAAAGAAGTGGGTTATCCGTTTCGGCCGGAATATATTATAGACCAGGGCTATTACAACAACCAGTACCGCGTGCCAAGTAAAGAATTTAAGGATTTCCAGGCTTTCCAGCGCCGGGAGGTGGCAAAGCTGGCAAAAGAAATGGTGGATATTACACATGAATGCGGGAAAGAAGCGATGATGTTTTTAGGCGACCACTGGATTGGGACAGAACCTTTTATGCCTGAATTTGCTGCAATCGGCCTGGATGCGGTTGTTGGGAGTGTGGGAAATGGGAGTACGCTGCGTCTGATTTCTGATATTCCGGGTGTAAAATATACAGAAGGAAGGTTTTTGCCTTATTTCTTCCCGGACACTTTTCATGAAGGCGGGGATCCGGTAAAAGAGGCAAAGGAAAACTGGGTGACGGCAAGAAGGGCAATCTTACGCAAACCAATTGACCGTATAGGTTATGGCGGTTATTTAAAGCTGGCGCTGGATTTTCCGGAATTTGTCGATTATGTGCAAAGCGTATGCAATGAGTTCCGGGAACTGTATGAAAATGCAAAAGGTACGACGCCCCACTGTGTCAAAACAGTCGCTGTGCTCAACAGTTGGGGGAAGATCCGCAGTTGGGGCTGCCATATGGTGCACCATGCATTGTATCAAAAGCAGAATTACAGTTATGCGGGAGTGATCGAAGCGCTGAGCGGCGCTCCTTTTGATGTAGAATTTCTTTCCTTTGACGATCTTTTAACGGATGCAGATGTCTTAGGGGATATAGATGTTCTTATCAATGTCGGGGATGGGGATACTGCGCATACAGGCGGGGATATTTGGGAAAATCCGCAGATAGCGGCAGCCGTCCGTGCTTTTGTATACCATGGAGGCGGCCTGATTGGTGTTGGAGAACCCTCCGGGCATCAGTACCAGGGACATTATCTGCAGTTGGCAAATGTACTGGGCGTGGAAAAAGAGAATGGTTTTACATTGAATTATGATAAATATAACTGGGAAGAACATCCGGATCACTTTATCCTGGCGGACATTACAAAACCGGTAGATTTTGGAGAAGGCAAAAAGAACATCTACGCATATGAGAATACCCGGATTCTGGTACAGCGTGAAAAAGAAGTACAGATGGCGGTAAATGAATTTGGAAACGGGCGCGCTGTGTATATCAGCGGCCTGCCGTACAGTTTTGAGAACAGCAGAATTTTGTACAGAAGCATTCTATGGAGCGCCCGCGCGGAAGAGGAACTGACAAGATGGTTCAGTACGAATTTTAATGTAGAAGTCCATGCGTATGTAAAGAACGGAAAGTACTGCGTGGTGAACAATACATATGAGCCGCAGGATACCGTTATTTACCGTGGAGACGAAAGCAGTTTCAAGTTACATCTGGAGGCAAATGAAATCAGATGGTATACGATTTAGTTTTGACTATAATTTTGGAATACTTATTTGTGCCTGAGCGAAGCGAAAGGAATGGATATAAAAATGAAAAAACCAGTACTGGTAATCATGGCGGCTGGTATGGGCAGCCGGTACGGCGGATTAAAGCAGATTGATCCGGTAGACGAACAGGGACATATTATTATGGATTTTTCCATTTTTGATGCAAAAAAAGCGGGCTTTGAAAAAGTAGTTTTTATCATCAAAAAGGAGAATGAGAAGGATTTCAAAGAGGCAATCGGGGAGCGCATTGCAAAGGTGATGGAGGTGGCATACGTTTATCAGGATTTGTACAATCTTCCGACAGGATTTGAAGTCCCCGGGGAGCGTATAAAGCCTTGGGGGACGGCACATGCGGTATTAAGCGCAAAAGATGAAATTGACGGGCCTTTTGCCGTCATCAATGCGGATGACTATTACGGCAGGGAGGCATTTCAAAAAATCTTTGATTATTTGCAAAGCCATGAGGATGACGAAAAATACCGATATGCAATGGTAGGTTATCATCTGGAAAATACGCTGACGGAAAACGGGCATGTTGCCCGCGGTATCTGTGAAATAAATGCGCAGGGAGAACTGGTAAGCGTGACCGAACGCACGAGAATCGAAAAAAAAGGGCAGGGGGCAGCTTATACGGAGGATGCGGGGGATTCCTGGATCAGCCTGCCTCCAGGTACCATTGTTTCGATGAATATGTGGGGATTCACAGCCGGATTTTTAACGGAAATTGAAAAAGGGTTTGCGGAGTTTCTGGAAAACGGGTTAAAAGAAAATCCGCAAAAATGCGAGTATTTTCTGCCGTTCGTGGTCAGTAGCCTGCTGCAGGAAGACAAAGCCTGTGTAGCTGTTTTGGAAACGGCAGACAAGTGGTACGGTGTGACCTACAAAGAAGATAAGCCTGTTGTAGAGCAGGCGGTGTGCGCTATGAAACAGGCAGGGATTTATCCAGACAGGTTGTGGGGTGATGAAACATGAGAAGTATTTCTAAGCAGCAAATTCTAAATGCAGTTGAGCAGTTTTGCTTTGAAGGGATTTATCAAAGTCATGAGACGTTTGGGAATGGCCATATTAACGATACATTCCGGCTTGTTTTTCAGACAGAAAAACAAGAAACAAAACGCTATATTTTGCAGCGCATGAATAAGGATATTTTTACAAAGCCAGAACAGTTGATGGAAAATATCGTAGGAGTGACTTCCTATCTGAAAAAGACGATTGCCGCAAACGGCGGCGATCCAAAGCGGGAAACAGTAAATGTCATCCCTGCGAAGGACGGTATGATGTATTATGTCGATGCACAAAAAGAGTATTGGAGAGCATTTTATTTTATTGAAGATGCTGTCAGCTTAGAGCAGGTAGAGACGCCGGAAGATTTTTATGAAAGTGCGGTAGCGTTTGGCCGTTTTCAGAGACAGTTGGCGGATTATCCGGCAGAAACGCTTCACGAGACTATTCCCGGATTCCATGATACAAAAGCAAGGTTTGCGGTATTTAGAGAGGCTGTGGAAAAAGACGTCTGCCAGCGGGCAACAAGCGTAAAACCGGAAATTGATTTTGTAATAAAAAGGGAGCACATTACGAAGGTGTTCGGCGATCTGCTTGCAAAAAAGGAAATCCCCCTTCGGGTAACGCACAATGATACAAAGCTAAACAATATTATGATGGATAAGCAAACAGGAAAAGGGATCTGTGTCATTGATTTAGATACAGTCATGCCGGGACTGGCGATGAATGATTTCGGGGATTCCATCCGCTTTGGGGCAAGCA
>CAOJLW010000135.1 GCA_948438565.1 uncultured Lachnospiraceae bacterium
CGTTTGCCGCAGGATTATAAGATTGAATACTATAGCGCCAATAACGGCGTGATTCAGGCTGACAGACTGAGCAATGATTCGGCTTATGAATGCACCAATACGAAAGGATGGGGGGAGGATAACCCGATTAAGGCGCATGAAGGCTGGACGGAAGTGGAATATATTGGCGGTAAGCCGGCAGCGCCAAATGTAGAAAACTTTAAGCAAATGATCGATGTGTCGTTTAAACCGGTAGAGACGACGGCAATCCGTATTACTCTTGCGCCGCAGGCAAAGAACTGGACAGGACTGGAGGAATTTGAAGTTTATTTTGAGCCGGTTGCGCCATATGACACCTATGAGGTATCCAAGATTTGTGTAGATGGCCAGGATATGTTGGCGCAGTTTGATCCAGAGACAAAGACGCTTTTGGCGCCGTCCAAAGAAGGCGTAGTTACGGCAGAGGCGACCAACAATGCTTCCGTAACCATACTGGATCCAGTAGACAATACGGTGAAAGTGATATTTGTTCCAGAAAACGGAGATACGTCACAAAAACAGGAGTATACGGTGCGATTTCTGCAGCCGCAGGGAGAGAAAACGTATTTGATCACGGCGGAAGAGAAGCAGATACAGGTACAGGCAGAGGCACAGGAAGGGGAAGAAGTAAGCTTCCGTGTACAAAAGGGATATGTGTGCGAAGGTATGCCGCAGATATTAAACAGTCAGACATTAGAGCCTGTTGATGTGGAAGTGGCCGTGCAGGACGGCGTCTACAGCTTTAGGATGCCTGCATATAGCGTGACCATTCGGGCAGCTTTCAAAGAAGTGGAGACTTCCTATCAGGTTGCCTTTTCATCCAATGGGGGTTCCAAGGTGAAAGCACAGACCGTCCTTGTAGGGCCGGGACATCCTGGAACTGTGCAAAAACCGAAAGATCCGACAAAGCGCGGTTATCATTTTGTCGGTTGGTATCGAGATAGCGCATTGTCGCTTGCATGGAATTTTGCATCTATCCTGACATCGGATATGACGCTTTATGCAAAATGGGAAGAGGCGGTTCCGAAAGTCAATACCGAAATTCCATTATATCGGATCGGGGACGATACGTTTACAATGCCTGCCAAGATCAATATAACCGTAACAGGAGAGACGTTTGATACGCCGGTTATCTGGAATGATGCTGATGTGGCAAGGCTCATGGCCGCTACGAGCGTTGAAGATTTTACGGTTACCGGAACATTGGTAGAGTTTGAAAACAGGAAGGTTTCCGTTACGGTCAGCGCTTCTCCGGTCAATATCGTTTACTTTGTAGACAGCGGCGCGTCACGGTTTACTGATAAAGGCCAAAAGCTTATAGAAGCCAACCAGGCGACGATGAAAAACAATGCGCCGGATGGGGCGTATAGTGAGAATACAGGCTGGGGATATACAAATCCCGATTCTGAAGTGGAAGCAAATACAAGCGGCAATGGCGATGCATTTCATACGATTCGTAATTTTAGGAAAGGCGTCAATGGAAAAACGCTTACCTACAAGTTTGCCTTAGAAGCGGGCGTTTATGAAGTGGTGGCAGGCTTTTATGATCCGTGGGCGCAATATACGGGTGGAAAACGACGCGCCAGAATCTCTGTGACCAATGAAAACGGAGAAAGGCTTGGATATAAAGAAGAGCATCAAATTACAGGCGGCAATACGACTGCGCCGTTTGAGGGCATTACCCTGGTGAAAGACGGAAGCATCAGCCTGAATCTAGATCCGGTCTATACCGGCAATGACAGCTATGATATGATGATCAGTTTTATCGCTGTCCGCAAAACAAAAGAACTGACCAAGGAGCAGGCGGCCTTGGCAACGTCGATTGCCGTTGCTGAATCGTTAAAGCAGGAATACTATACCGTAGAATCCTATGCGACATTAACGGAAGCGGTTGAAACGGCAAAACGGGTATTGGCCTCTGCCGCGTCTACGCCAAAAGAGCTTCAGGATCAGATAGGCTTGTTGGCGATGGCAGTCGATCAATTGCAAATAGCCGATAAGAAAGATCCTACATTGGAAGCCAGGGCGGCTCTGGAAGCGTCGATTGACATTGCGGAATTATTAAAACAGGAAAACTATACGGTGGAATCTTATCAGAAGCTTACGGATGCGATTCAAAGCGCCAGAGGCGTCTTGGAGTCGTCCGAAGCTACCGCGGAAGAAATGCAGGGACAGATGTCTCTGTTGACACAGGCAATGCAGGGCCTGGTATTTGCCGGAGGATCCAATCCGACCTTAGAGGCTGAATTAGACGCGCTTAAGAAAAAGGTAAAAGAGGAATTGGAGCCGGCATTAAGAAAGGCGCAGGAAGATGTAAACAATTTGACCATACAGTTAGGGCAAAAGGAGCAGGAAATAACAAATCTGACCAATGATGTGAATACCAAACAAGAAGATTTGGAGCAGGCAATAAAAGATAAGAGAATCATTGAGCAAAACCTGCGAGATGCGAATGTTCAGCTGGCTTCTTTGACGACGCGGCTTCAGACGGCACAGTCGCGCGTTGACGAGCTGGAAAAAGAAATCGTAAGGCTGAAGCAGGAATCAGCCGCTGCCAAGGATGAACGGGACAAAGCCAAACAGGAGCTGGAACAATTGAAAAATACGACGCCCGCTCCGATTCCGACGCCGCTTTCCCCGACGCTGCAAGTGGGGGACAAAATAGACGTCAACGGCGTCTTGTATCGCGTAACAAACGCGACCAAGAAAGAAGCGCAGGCATATGGCGTGTCCAACAAGAGCTTATCTTACGCCCGCGTCAAAGCAGCGGTAAAAATCAAAGGCGTAAAATGTAAGGTAACGTCCGTTGCCGACAAAGCATTTGCAAATCTGAAGAAACTGCGTAAAGCCGTGATTGGACAGAACGTAAAGACTATTGGTCAAAAGGTATTTTATGGAGACAGGAATCTAAAGAATCTTACGATCCGTGGCAAAGTGACAAAGGTTGGCAACAAAGCCTTAAAGGGGATTTCCGCAAAAGCCGTGATCTATGTGCCAAAAGGAAAGATCAAGACTTTTGCAAATCTGCTAAAGGACAAAGGGCAGAAAAAATCAGTAAAAATCAAAGTGGAACCAATGAATAAAGAGTAAGTAAACAGCTGGAAAGCCTTCCCTGCCGGATGCGGGGGAGGCTTTCTGACTGTGCGTCGCCGCCGTTTGAAACGCATTGACGGACGGCAAACGGATGTACTATAATAGTAAGAGAATCCAAGTGAGTTTCGTGCTGTAAAGGGGGGCCTATGAAATTTCTCCATATCTCAGACCTTCACATCGGAAAACGCGTCCATGAATTCCCCATGCTTGAAGATCAAACATATATTTTAAGCCGGATTCTATCTGTCGCCTGTGAGGAGCGGGCCGACGCCGTGGTGATAGCCGGCGATATTTATGACAAGCCGATTCCGTCAGTCGAAGCCGTCCGCCTGTTTGACGGTTTTTTGACTGGACTTTCTCAAAGACAGATTCTGGTATGTGCCATAAGCGGCAACCATGATTCTCCGGAACGCATTGCCTTTGGAGCTAGGCTTATGAGAGGAGCCAGGGTATATGTGTCTCCGGTCTATAACGGAACCGTGACTAAAATCGCTATCCAGGATGCATATGGGGAAGTGTATATCCATCTGCTGCCTTTTTTAAAGCCTGCATCGGTTCGTCACGCCCTGGAGCAAGAATCGATTCAAGCCGCGCCGGAAAATTATCAGGAGGCGGTGGAAATGGCTGTAAGCCGCATGGAAGCAGACGACAGACAACGCAACGTTTTAGTTGCGCATCAGTTCGTCACAGGCGCAGGGCGTTGCGAGTCGGAAGAAGTGGTGATAGGCGGGTTGGACAATGTCGATGCCGGGGTGTTTGAAGCGTTTGACTATGTGGCTTTGGGGCATATTCACAGTCCGCAGTCCATTGGACGGAAAACGGTGCGTTACTGCGGTACGCCGTTAAAATATTCTTTTTCAGAAGCGGGTCAGGAAAAGTCCGTGACCGTAGTCGATATGAAGGAAAAAGGGAATGTGGATGTATATACCATACCGCTGGCGCCGCTCCATGATATGCGCTGCATTCGCGGCTCATATTTGGAGGTTACGGCGCGTTCATTTTACCAGGAGACGGATACCGATGATTATATCCAGATTACATTGACAGATGAAGAGGACGTTCCCGACGCTATGGCAAAGCTTCGTGTGATTTATCCGAATCTTATGCGTCTTGAATATGACAACAGTCGGACGAAGCGGAGTCAGACAATAGAAGCCGTCAAAGAACTGGAGCGAAAATCAGAATTGGAATTGTTTCAGGAATTCTATGAATTGCAGAATAACCGGCCGATGAGTGAAACGCAGGCCGAATATGTAAGGCAGATGATAGCGGGTATTGTACAGCCATAACAGACGGGGGTGGCGGACGGGATGAAGCCGATTCAATTGACGATGAGTGCATTTGGGCCGTATGCGGGAATGACGGCGATTGATTTTGAAAGTTTTGGCACGCAGGGACTTTATTTGATTACCGGGGATACCGGAGCGGGTAAAACGACAATTTTCGATGCGATTGTCTATGCCTTGTATGGGGAAGCCAGCGGTGATGTGCGAAAAGCGGATATGTTTCGCAGTCAATATGCCGGGGACGACGTCCCTACCTATGTGGAGCTTGTGTTTTCGTACTGCGGCGAGCGATATACGGTAAAACGCAATCCGGAATATCTGCGTCCCAAAGGCCGGGGCAGCGGTTATACGATGCAAAAAGCAGACGCTGTTTTATACTATCCAGACGATCGGGAACCGGTTACAAAGTCCAAGGAAGTGACCCGGGCCATTATCAGCCTGATAGGCATAGACCGCAGACAGTTTTCCCGGATTGCGATGATAGCGCAGGGCGAATTTCAAAAGCTTCTGCTGGCAGGAACCGAGGAACGCAGCGAGATTTTCCGGCAGATTTTTCATACCGGGATGTATCAGACGATGCAGGAACGTTTAAAGACGGCGGTAAAAGGGCAGTGGAAAGAGTATGACGAATTACGGCGCAGCATCGGCCAATATCTGGACAGCATTGTCTGTGCAGAAGAAGCATCGGTTATAAAACAGCTGGAAACGTTTCGCGGGGCGCAATGGGAAGGGCGGATTGCCGAAGCGCTTGCGCTGTTAGAGCGGCTTTGTAAGGACGATAAAGCCGCCCTGCGGGCATTGGATGAGAAAATAGCAGTTTGGGATTTGAAGATCCAACGAGAGGATCAGCGGATTGGACATATCCGCAAGAATAATGAATTAAAAGAAAAGCGCGAGGAATGCCAACGGCAGCTGAGCGAATGGCAGCCAAAATGTAAAGAGGCGGAAAGGCGTTTGCAGGAAGCTAAACAGGCCGCCGCAGAATGCCAAAGATTGGCCGAGCAGATAAACGAACGAAAAAAGAGTCTTACGCTGTTGGACGAGCTGGAACAAGAAAAACAGAGTCTTGCCGAAGGAGAGCAGACAGTACAGGCGGAAACAAAGCGTCAAAAGGAGCGGAGACGGCAGCGGCAGGAATGGGAAGAGACGTTAAAAAGCGCACAGGAGCGATTTTTGAGTCTGGCTGACGCGGGAGAGGAGGAACTGCGTTACCGCCATCAGGCAAAAGAGACCAAGGAGCGTCTGACGGAGTTAAAACGGCAGTCAGAAGGGCTTGACGCTTCCAGAAACGAAGTGCGTCGGCTGGAGGAAGAATGCGACGCGGCGCAGACACAGGCGCTTCAGATCAAGACGCGGCTGGATCGTCTGCGAAAGGAACAGCAGTCTGTTTTGGATGCAGACGATCGTCTGTTGCTGTTGGGATCAAAAGAGAAAACCCTAATCGGGCAAATAGAGAATTTGGACGCTTTGGATGCGGAATTCAAATCATATGCCGCCTGTCGGACGAAGCTGCTTTTGGCGCAACAGGATTATCAGATAGCCGCAGAAAACAAAGCTCGTCTGCGGGAGGTTTACCAGGATATGGAACAGCGTTTTTTGGATG
>CAOJLW010000136.1 GCA_948438565.1 uncultured Lachnospiraceae bacterium
TTTTCCGCATTTTTCAGTACGTCTACGTTGTCAATCCGCGCTTTCTGCTCCGCGGTCAGCGCATCGTATGCCGTACGCGCCGCTTCTACTGCGGTTTCTGATGCAAGCGTAATATTGCCAAGTCCGCCGATCTGATCTTTCACCGTGTTCACGCCTTCTTTTAAAGCTGCCAGCGCGCTCTCCGCGTCAATTAACGTCTGTACATTCGTCACCAATGTTTTTTGCTCTGCGGTCAAAGCGTCATATACCCCACGCGCATCCAAAATTGCCGACTCGGAAGCAAACGTTACATATCCAATCTTTGCAATTCGATTGGCAACGATTTCTGCCCCTGCCTTCAACTGTGTAATCGCATCTTCCGCATCTTCCAGTTTCGATACGGCTTCAGTCGGCACATACATCTTTTCTTCATCAGACAATGCATGATAAGCATTGCGCGCCTCTGTCACTGCCGGTTCGCTGGCAAGCGTCACGTTTTCGTCAATAGCCGCAATTTTACCCGTAACGTCATCGATCTTTGCCTGTACCTGCGCCAGTAATTTGTTCAGTTTCCGCTCTGCCGTCTTTAATACATTGAGATTCGTTACCAGAGCCTTTTTCTCGTCTGTCAATGCATCGTACGCTGCGCGCGCCGCTTCAATTGCATCCTTAGAAGCTAATGTCACTTCGCCAATGGCCGCGATCTTTTGTACAGCGTCGGACAGGTTCAAACGGAACCAGTCTACGTTTGCCACGTAAGGATCGCTTGTGTTGTTTTTAAATGCCAGATACACATTATGGTTGCCCAATGTAAGCTTGCTGTTATCGATCTCCGTTGTATCCACTAATACATATTGCGACCAGCTTCCTGTCTTTGGCGTCTGAATCGTAAGCAGTTTTTTCTCTTCATTATTCAGTTCGTCCAGATATACTTCCACAAATCCGCCCGCATCGCTGCTTTGTGCAGAATAGTAAATTTCAAAAGAATCCACCGGCCCGTCAAAGCGAACATCCTGATACATCGTCCAGGTATTTTTCTTTACGCCGCCGATATTGGCGCCGTCATTTACGATATCGCTGTGCTTATCGGAAAATTCCTCCGCTTCCATCCGTTCATGTGCGCTGCGAATATTCTCAATCCGACTTACGATTGCCTGCAATGACTGGTAGGCGCTCTGTTTTTCCTGCGCTGTTGCCGTCTCGTCATTCGCAACGACCTGTGCCGCCCGGATTTCTTCTTCCAAAAGATCCCTTAAATGATCCGGTAAATCAATGTGATCCCTTAAGACTTTCCTTGCTCTTAACAGCAGCGCTTTCAAATCCTCATCCACATTCGATTCAGTCAAAAATTCAATCTCTGCCAGACTTGCGCCGCCTGTCAATTCCACTTTATAGCAGGAATATTTTTCCGTGCTGTTTACAGCAAATGGCCTGGTGTAACGTGTCCAGCGGAATTCTATATTGTCATAAGAAGCCAGTTCTGTCCAGTCGTCGCCTTCGTTTGCTCCGTAAATCTTCATACTTGTCGGCGCGCTATCTTTCGTCGCATCCGCAGTCAGGGTAATGATTTCCACATTTTTTGGCGTATCCGCCGCATAGGCCAAAACAGTCTTTTCTTCATGTAAGGCCGCCGCCGTATCGGAATTGTTGTCAATTAAACTCTTGACATTTGCAATATTTCCGGTAAGCGTGCCTGACGCAATATCTTCAGGCATCAAATCATCTGCCGCCATATCTGACGCTGGAATACTGTTTGTCGCATCCTTCTTGGGATCCGGAATGGCATCTCCCTTTGTAATGGAAGTCGGCACGTCATCCTCTCCGCTTCCCCATGCCGTATTCGGTTCACTGCCCATTTCAAATACGATTTCCGCCCCATTTTCCAGCTCTTCATGGGTAAAATAATTCTTGGTATGCGCCTCTCCATTTAAGGTCACGCTTTGCACATAGACATTTTGCTTGTTGTTATTATTTGCCGTAATCGTTATCTTTTTCCCGTTGTCCATATTGATCGTAGCGGAATCAAACAGCGGGGAACCGATTGCGTATTCGTTGCTTCCTACTGTTACCGGATAGAAACCAAGCGCTGAGAAAATATACCATCCGGACATTTCTCCGTTATCCTCATCTCCAAGGTAACCCTGACCAAACGTAGAGCCTGTATAGCAGCGATCCAGTACGTCCCGGACATACTTCTGCGCTTTCCATGGCTGCCCTGCATAATTGTACATATAGAGGATATGATGGGACGGCTGGTTATTGTGACCGTACTGCCCTAATTTTACCTCACGCGCTTCCTTCTGCTCATGAATACCGCCAATACCGTCCGTAGCGCCGTAGCCGCTGAACGGAGATTCATCTGTCATAATCGTATCGATCTTGGCTGCCATCTGATCTCTGCCGCCATAGAGATTTGCAAGACCCTGCGCATCCTGTGGAACGGATACGGCCATATTAAATGCATTCGTCTCTGTATAGTCGCCTTTCCAGCGTACCGGATCGTATACGCCGTTCGTCGTATTTTCTGTAGTCCAGCTTCCATTGCTTTCTTTTCCGCGCAGCCATTTTTGACTAATATCATCACCTGCATTGTCAAACAACAACGCATAGTTTTGCGCACGGTTGACATAATACTGATATTCTGACTGGTAATCTGCCTTCTTAGCTGGATCGTCCGTTCCTTCGGCCAAAATTTTTGCCATCTGGGAAATACCAAAATCGTTGATATAACCTTCCATCGACCAGGAGAAGTTCTCATCCGTGCCTGCCGTATAACCCTGGAAGATTGAAGTATTCAAATTTTTCCGACCGCCACCCGTCAGGTTAGAAGAAACCGTCGCTGCGTTACGGAGCGAAGATGCATATGCGTCTTCATAATCAAATTCGATGCCTTTTACCATAGCGTCGGCAAATACCACGTCGCTGCTGGTGCCTACCATACTGTTGGTTCCGCCCGGCGCAATCCACCTTGGAACCCAGGTCTGATCTTTAAAATGCTGTACCAAACCGTTTAATAGCTCGGTGTCTTTTTCCGGCGTAAACAGGGCGTATGCGCTCCATGCGGTTCGGTAGGTATCCCAGAATCCGTTGTTGATATAGATTTTTCCAGATACCGGCTCTGCTTCACTGTTTCTGTACGGACTCTTATACTTCCAATCCGGCGCTTCATTCGTCCCTGTATTCTCAGACATATTGTTTGGATACATAAAGAGACGATAGATATTAGAATATAATGAAATTAATTCCTCTTCGGTGGCGCCTTCCACGTCAGTAATAATGCCCAGCTTGTTATCCCATATCGCCTGGGAAGCCTGCATCACTTCGTCAAAATCGGCGTCTCCGACTTCAAGCTCCATACTTTTCTTGGCTTGATCGTAGCTGATATAGGAAGTGGCGATCTTTAACTCCACTTCATTTCCGGCAAACTGCGCGACTGCCTGTTTTCCGCTTACCTTGGCCTTGGTCGGAGTCTCGCTGAATTCTCCATAGACATACATCCTCTTAGAACCGTTGCCCGTATGATCGCTGTATGCCGTAAATGTCCTGCCGGTTTCGTCAAATGCAAAACTGCCGCCTGCCCTGACACAGTCAAAAATATAGTTTTTATTGACAACATCCTCATCAAACGTCGCCCTTACCACGCCACAGTGATCGGTGGAAGTGATTTCCATCTTGGCGCCCTTGGCATTGCCTGCATTTTTGTCAAATTCCACACTGTAATAGTGCGCTTTTGCCACTTCATTATCGTGTGAAAAATCAGCCGTAGACTGATTCGCGTTATAGGAACCGGAATCCCCGTTTAAAGAGGTATTGACCATAAACTGCCATGTTCCACGATCGCCTACCCAATAGGACGGCTCATGGCTAACGGTCACATACTGAAGCTGCGTATCCTGATAATCATAGGTCTTATTGTCGCCTCGGTTCGTACAGGGTACCCAGAAGTTAAACCCGTGCGGCGCAGTAACGGCCGGAGCGGTCAATCCTCTGGAAAATCCCGGCGTATCGTTCGTCCCGCGCAGAATATATACATAATCGGAAAGATGCTCCCTTTTCGTATCCTGTTTGGTATACAATTCAATATCATCGAAATAAGCGCGGAAGTCTACCTTCTGATCCGACGCCCTGCCGTTCTTATCAAAAACAACCAAAACCTGATCCACTGTTTTACCTTGGGCCAATTCGCCGATATTGGCATAGATACGGTTCCACTGGTTGGTGTTTAAAACCCTGCTGGCGCCCTGTGCCGCCGCATTTAACGGATTTTCATTTTGATCCAATACGGCCAGATCGCTTAAATACGTACCGTCTTTAAATTTTAAGTCAATAGCCATATGCATTGCCGTATACTCATAATCATATGCAGCAGACACAAGCGACGGGAAAATCACATAACTTAAATACGTATCCTCTGTAATTTCCGTATTTAGATTGTCAAACAATACGTTGGAGGCATAAGCATCGTCTCCGATCTGCGTAGCCTTTGCTTCCAGCGCTTTTTGTCCCGTCCATCCCATATTCTCATTCTGATTCCAAGCGCTGGAAGGACCATTGCCAATCTGTGTAATCATAAACGGATCCCCGACAGCCGTATCAACGCCCGTGCCAAGCGTCAAGTCTGCAAGCTGCGTATCTACCGTGGAACCGTTATTTTGTGTAATTTCCAAACGATAGTGCGCATACGCTTCCTGATTGTCAATCTTATATACGTTTTCTATAAAACGGCCGGAAAAAGACTGATTGGCCTGCTGATCCAAAATCACCCAATTTTGCCCGTCTTTACTTGCCTTTAATGTCCATGCCTTGGGATCGCGATTGGAAGAGTCGTTCGCAGAGGTCAGCGAATACATTGTAATCACTTCTTCTGCATTGTCCTGTAGACTGAAATTAACCCAGACCGGATCGTCCGCCGACGGCGCATGCGGACTGTTTTTATCAATTCGGGTATAAAACTTGGTTTCCGGATTTTCATCAAACAGCTTTTCTTTGGTTTCCGTAGTATTATAATTCTCGGTACCAGTCACGGAAGTCAGATCCACTTTTTTCATAATGGATCCTTTCACGCCTCCGGTCGGCAGGCCGCTTGCTACGTTTTCTGTCTCCCTATCCCCTGTTTCCGCAGTGGAAACCTTAAAATTTTCCAATGCGCTTTCCCCTTCTTCAAAAGAAGTGGACCATAAAACGTTTTTCGTCTTATTTTCATAATTGTCGTTTGGCACGGCCGCGTTTACCGTCATCGGCTGTAAAACCGTTGGAACCGCCATTGCTGTTGCCAATACCGCCGCTATGACCTGACGGCTTTTCTTTTTTCGATTCTTCATTTTCAGATACCCCACCTTTCATTTGACCATAGAACGGCAAAAGCTGCCGCATCACCCACATCCATCGAACCATGACCGTGGCGTCTGCGCGCAGCCTTTGTCTGCAACACAATTATTTCTTCAGTACGGAAACGCCCGTGTCTTCTACTTTTCCACCAAGAGAACCGCCTTCCAAAGCCTCTACACAGGCCTCAACGCCCATAGAACCCATGACATCCGGATTCTGCGCCATTGTGCAGAGCAGATAACCGTCTGCAATCAACCCCTGGATTGCATCGGATTTGTCAAAGCCAACGCCGATAATCCCATCTGTGCCGGACGCTTTAATCGCATTGCCTGCGCCGGTTGTAGAACCTTCGTTACATCCGAAGATGCCTACAACGCCCTGCGTGATATAGTTCTCTGCAATACTCTGGGATTTTGCCGCATCGCCTTCACCATACTGTGTCTCTAAAAGTTCATAATCGGTTCCTTCAAATGCTGCACGGAAACCCTCTTCACGCATCACGCAGGAATCGGTTGCCGCATTGACATTGATGACTCCGATGGAGCCGGACTCTTGACCTGCCGCCTTTAAAGCTGCAATCATCTCTTCGCCTGCCTTCTGGCCGGCCGCTTTATTGTCTGTCGAAAATGTCGCTTCTGCATCTACGTTTGCCGGAGAGTCTACATAGACAATCTTAACGCCTTTTTCCGC
>CAOJLW010000137.1 GCA_948438565.1 uncultured Lachnospiraceae bacterium
CAGTAAATTCAAGGAGGAAAACAATTATGGCAATGATAGTACAGCACAATCTTCAAGCAATGAACTCTAACAGGCAGTTGGGCGTTGTTACAAACGCACAGGCTAAATCTACTGAGAAATTATCTTCTGGTTACAGGGTTAACCGTGCGGCAGACGATGCAGCAGGCCTTGCTATTTCCGAGAAGATGAGGGCTACAGTTCGTGGTCTGAAACGTGCATCTACAAACGCACAGGATGGTATTTCTGTAGTACAGATTGCTGAAGGTGCATTGGGTGAAGTTCACTCCATCTTACAGCGTATGAACGAGCTGGCTACACAGGCAGCAAGTGATGCTAATACCAGTGTTGACAGGGATTCTATCCAGGATGAAATCAATCAGTTGACATCTGAAATCGATCGTATCCGTTCTACAACACAGTTCAATACCATGAACTTGTTAGACGGTTCCTTCTCCGGCAAGAACCTTCAGGTAGGTTCCTTATCTGGACAGAAGATCGATCTTGCTATCAGCAATATGAACTCAAGCTCACTTGGTGTTAGTGGCTTAGTTATGACCGGCTTCCAGAGCGCTGGTTCTGCTATGGCTAAGATTCAGAGCGCTATCAATTCTGTATCCAAACAGCGTTCATACCTTGGCGCTTTACAGAACCGTTTAGAGCATACAATTGCTAATCTTGACACGACTGCTGAAAATACTCAGGCTGCTGAATCTCGTATCCGTGATACAGATATCGCTTCTGAAATGGTTGAGTACAGCAAGAACAACATTCTTGCTCAGGCAGGACAGTCTATGCTTGCTCAGGCTAACCAGTCAACTCAGGGTGTATTATCCTTATTACAGTAATTATTGCTATAAAAGGGCCAGCAATCGCTGGCCCTTTTTTTAAGTATTTTATGTTATTATGGAAGAGGTATATAAATATGATGAGTCAGAACAGTTCGATTGCTTTTTGTATTCCAACGTATAACCATCCGGATGTGATTCAGGATGTGATTGGGCGTATGGCAGAAACGTATAAAAAATATCAGGTGGATATCTATGTATATGACTCCAGTGAGAATGACGCTACGCAAGAAGCAGTAGCAGTATTTATCGATCAGGGTTTTGATCATATTTTTTATATACGACTGGCATCCTCTTTGTCTGTGGATGAAAAATTGCTTTTGATTTTTTCAGGATATGGATTAAGAAAACAGTATGATTATATTTGGCCGGCAAAAGATAGGGCTTATTTTACAGAGCAAACGTTGAAAATTGTCGTACGGGAGATACAGGATCCCTATGATGCTATTTTTCTGGTGACGGGTGATTATCCTTGGGAATTGGGTCAATCGCATTATCAAAGCACAATTTATGATCAACCGGAGGAGTTTTTTTATGACTGGGGTTGGCTGGTCACATCATTGGAAACAACTATATTTAACTATAAAACTCTATTGGCATATGTAGACTGGCAAGAATTTAAGGAATTATATTTTATAGATAAGTGTCATGGATTTGATCATTTGGTCGCATTGTTTATGGGACTGGCAAATTTAAAAAATCCTCTGATTCGGGTTCTAAAAGAGAAAGATATTTTTGTTAGATGTGCGCAGGGAGCGCAATCCTCGTGGATTATGAATACTTTTCGGATATGGATTTTCTTTTGGTCAAGAGCGATTCGTTCTCTGCCGGATTGTTACAATTCTTATAAGGCAAAGGTGATGAAACAGACTACGATGCTTCCATGGATTCTCGGAAGCCATAGTAACTTAATTCATTTAAAACAGATGGGTGTGCTGACAGAGGAAAGCTTTGCATTGTATCAGGATGTTTGGAAAGACGTATCGGATATTCCCATCAGGGATGTGTATTTGATTTTGAAAAACAGATATTCGGACTTAATAGATAGTATATTAAGTACAGTGAAAGAATTGTTTGTAAAAAGGGAATACGAAAAAATATGCGTAATTTTTTTAGTCAACGGATGGATAGCGACCTTTGTAGGAGAAGGGAATTATAAAATTCTCCAGCATTGTGTGCAAATATATAAAATGGAACTCGATAGGGACAACGGTCATACATTTTTGGATGGTCTTACTTGTATGGAAGATATCATTGAAAAATATCAACTATGTAAATACCTGCTATGGCGATTGGAATATGGGATTGCAGAAGATATGCAGGGTGAAATGCTTTCGTGCATTCAGCAGCAAAAGCTGACTGTCGAAGAGCTTGCAGTGATTATGGTACAGGTATGCGTGGATCATACGAAAGTTTATGAAAAGTTAGCGCAACTATATGAAAGTAATTTGTAACATATGAGGATGGACAATCTTTATATGGTGTATGGATGGAAATCGAGAACCAAAATAGGTTAGAAATATGGAGTATCGTGAATTTGGAAAAACAGGACTTTGGCTCTCTGGGTTGGGATTTGGGATGAATAGGCTTCCAGTAGGATCGTTGTCCGACCGAAAGGAAATGCAAAATGCAATTGATTTGGTGGAATATGCCATAAAACAAGGCGTTAATTATATAGATGTGGCCCGGAATTATTCCAATGGAGCTGCGTTTGAGATATTGAGGAAGGTTATGGAACGCCATGCTCAAGATGTGCATATTTGCATTAAAGTGATGCCATATCATACGGATAACACAAAAGAGGGGGCATTGCAAAGCATTAAGGCACAGCTGCGGGATCTAAATTTAAACAATGTGGATTTTTGTTTTGCGCAGGCAGTGAAGTCCTATGAAGAATATAGACAGCTTAGGCGTCCGGGCGGGATTTATGATGGTTTTTTGGAGGCTCAAGATCAGGGGTTGATTCGTCATCTGTGCTTGTCGTCTCATGCTACGGTGGAGGATACAATCCGTATTATGGAGGAGGGCGCGTTTGAGGGGATGACAATTTCATATCATCTGTTGAATGCTATGCAAATGCAACCGATTTTGGATCGTGCAGCGGAAACAAATACTGGCATTCTGACGATGAATTCTTTAGCAGGTGGATTGATTCCCGAAAATCCACAGCTTTTTCAGGAAGAGAATCGTATGCAGTTATGTCAATTGGCTTTACAATATATATATTCTCATAAAGAGATCAGTTGTGTACTGTCAGGTATGCAATCTGTCGTGGAGGTGGATTGCAATGTGAACGCAATAGCGCAACAGAACAGTGTGCTGCAAAATCGAATGTCTGGAATAGAATCTCAATTATTTCAAAAAAATGATTTCTGTATGGCTTGCGATTATTGTAAAGGGTGTCCTAAAGGGATTCCGATTAAAAGTTTTCTATTTAGTTACAATGCATTGCTGTTTGACAATCGTATGTATGCTGGGCAGTATCGGCGTGAAGATGAAAATTTGTTAGACGATATCCGTTTGACGCAAGAAATGATGCGCAATGGGATTGTATTTCCAATCGAAGGGGCGAATCCCTGTATTGGTTGTCAAAGCTGTGAAAGAAAATGTACGCAGTCGTTGCCTATCATGGCACGGATACAGACGATATATCAAAAAATCAATCAAAGAATTTTGGAAAGCAAACGATGGGAAGAGCGAATGCAAGAGATTTTTGCAGAGCGATATCAGTCGATTGCATTTTATCCAAATTGTGCAACGGTGAAAAAAGTAATGGAGAGATCCGCCAGTTTGTTACGCAGACGTCAGTATGATATCTGGATCATAGATCAAAATAAAAATTTATGGGGAAATATGGTGTGCCACGGGATACAGGCAACCGTCGTGGGGGTGGACGCGGTAGAAAAGCTTAAACCACAATGTATTGTGATAGCGCATTATATTTTGGGCGATCTGTTATATAGTAACGTGAAGCGGTATCGGCAGGAAGGAATCGATATTAAATTTATTTATGATTACAATGATGTGCCTGTTGTGTACTTGGGTGGGTGACGCATTTGTGTTATGATAGATATGGGTGAAATTATGACGTTTTTAGAAAACAAAGTGATTTGGGAAGATTTAGAGGAAATATACAAAAGAGATATTGGCTGGGAAAAGCTGAGGGGCAAAACGATATTAGTTACCGGGGCGTATGGAATGCTGGCTTCTTATGTGACTTTTCTATGTATTTATTTAAATGAGGTACATCATTTTGGCCTTAGGATTATCGCTGCGGTTAGGAATATAGACAAGTTGTCGGCGCGTTTTGGCGAGTATGTTGACAAAGCATATTTTGAAATCTGTTTGGACGATATTAACAAACCGCTTTCCGTGCAGGGAGACATCCATTACATTGTCCATGGGGCAAGCCTGGCAAGCTCGCAATTTTATGGCTCTATGCCGATTGACGTTATTTTACCAAATATATTAGGCACGATGGAACTTTTAAAATTGGCGCAAAAACGAAAGAATCAAAGTTTTTTGCTTTTTAGCAGCGGAGAAATCTATGGTCAGGTGGACAGCAACATAGAGAAGATAACAGAACAGAGTATGGGAGCGGTGGATCCGCTGAATTTGCGTAATTGTTATAGCGAGGCAAAACGTATGGCGGAAATGCTCTGTAAAGCTTGGTATGTACAGCAGGGCGTGTCTGTAAAAATAGCCAGAATTTGTCATACCTATGGCCCGACAATGGATCTCAGGAATGATACAAGGGTATTCGCATCGTTTGTAAACGATATTGTCAACAACCGCAATATTGTGATGAAAAGCAACGGGTTGGCTAAACGTCCATTTTGTTATATTGCAGACGCAGTGGCCGGATATTTTATGATTTTGTTAAATGGAGCGCCAGGAGAAGCATATAATGTCTGTAATTCCAAAGAGTTTATCAGTATTCGGGAATTAGCGGATACGCTCGTTTCATTGTATCCGGATAAATATCTCAACGTTGAGATGCAAATCTGCCAGAAGGGCAGTTCATATATGGAAGCTACAGTGGAAAAAGATATTGTGGTTTCAAACGATAAGCTGGTCGCTTTAGGATGGGAATGTCAATATAGTGTGCGGGAAGGGTTTAGGCGGACAATTGAAGGGATCATACCAGAAAGAAAGATACGAAAGGAATAGATATATGTTATGATGAATCAAAATAGTAAAATTGCGTATTGTATTCCTACCTATAATCGTCCGGCAGTCGTTCAAGATATTTTAGAGAAGACGTTGGATATCTATCAAAAATATCAAATTGACGTCTATATATACGATTCCAGTGAAGGGGACGATATCAAAGATATTGTGACGAGTTTGAATTACAGCGGTTACAGCAACCTCTATTACATACGATTGGCTTCCTCTATTTGCGTAGATGATAAGCTGCTTTTGATTTTTTCAGGTTATGGGCAGAAAAAGCAATATGATTATATATGGCCCGCCAAAGACAGAGCTTATTTTTTAGAAGAAACGGTCCGTGCGGTCGTACAGACATCTCAAAATGGATACGACGCCATTTTTTTGGCGACAGGCATATATCCCTGGGAGATGAAAACACCCGTCACACAAGATAAAGTTTATGACAATCCAGCTCTTTTTTTTGATGATTGGGCATGGCTGGCCACGTCGTTAGAGACGACGCTGTTTCGTGTGGACACGCTGTTACAAGCGGTAGATATCAAGCAGTTTAAAGAACAGTATTTTATAAATGGAAGGAATGATTTTGACCATCTTAT
Organism: uncultured Lachnospiraceae bacterium; assembly: GCA_948438565.1. GTDB lineage: Bacteria > Bacillota > Clostridia > Lachnospirales > Lachnospiraceae > Roseburia_B. Next base: position 5,615 of record CAOJLW010000137.1, read on the forward strand.
GATTTTATTTATAGGATTGGCAAAACTGGTAACGCCGCTCGTTATGGTATTGAACGGAACTCATAGCCAGGTACAGGCATCGATGATGGCGAGATCAACCTGGTTTAAGGAGGCTCTTAGGATTTGGGCATGGCATTGGCCGGCGGCAATCAAAGCGTTGCCGGATTGCTATAATCGCTATAAAAGTAAAGTAATCAAACAGGCGACGATGGTGCCTTGGCTTTTGGGAAGTCATAGCAATTTAATTCAATTGAAGCGGATGGGGGCGTTCACCTGGGAGACGTTCGAACCGTATCAGTCTGTTTGGAACGAGGTATCGGATATTACAGTCGAGGATGTGCGTTTGATTTTGGAAGAAAGGTATCAGGAATTAG
>CAOJLW010000138.1 GCA_948438565.1 uncultured Lachnospiraceae bacterium
AGAAACGATTCTTTTAAAAAAGAGATCGTATCTCCCGGATAAAGTTTCCTTCCTCTTCGCGTTTCTGTTTTTCCGTTTACCGTAACTGCTCCGTCCGTAATGATCATTTTAGCGTCTATGCCGGAACCGACAAGTCCTGCTTTTTTCATTGCTTGCCCTAGACGAATAAATTCTTCTCCATCGCGTATTTTAATTTCCATACATATGCCTCTTTTTTATATTTGTTTAGTTACTGGTTACATTGAAATTTACTGGAAGGATCAAATAAATATAACTTCCCTGATCGTCCTTAATAAAACAGGGGGCTTTAGGATTTACCATATAGAGGTTTATTTCATCGTCGTCGATTACCCGGAGCGCATCAAGAAAAAATTTAGGATTGAATCCGATTAATATATCCTTTCCTTCTTTTTCAATATCGATATCTTCATCCATCGATCCAATAAAGGAGTTGATTTTTAATTTCATGGACGTATCTGAAATATTCATAATAATCGGTTTTTTATCTCCTTCTTTGATAAAAGTGGAGGCGCGATCAATACAATCTAATAATTTTCGTTTGCTGATTCGTATTTTTGTTTCATAGTCGGAGGAGAGCATTTGTTCGACTTGAAAATATTCTCCGTCAATTAATCTGGACATAATCGTTGTCTGATCGAATTCCATAATAAGATGATTTGCTGTAATAAATAATGCGACATTTTCTTCTGAGGAACCTGGTAATATTTTACTGATTTCATTGAGGGCTTTGCCTGGAACAATCACTTTTTTATGCGGGTAGCTGTCTTTTAGATCGATGTTACGAATTGAAATTCTATGTCCATCCAAAGAAATGACTTGAAATTGATTTTCATTTATTTCAAAAAGCTCACCTGCCATAATTTTATTGGCGTCGTTATCTGCGATTGAAAAAATTGTCTGTCTGATTACTTCTTTTAACGAAAACTGTGACATAGAAATTTTATTTTCTCTTTCTATATAGGGAAGATAGGAAAAATCTTCTCCTGATTTACCGATAATATGGAACTTCGCTTTTTCACAAGTGATAATTGTCTTAAAAGAGTCGTCTGTATGAATGATGACGTCGTTGTCGGGAAGTTTTCGTACAATTTCTAAAAATATTTTTGCGTCTAATGCAATTTTTCCCGGTTCTATAATTTGGCCGTCAATTGTAGTTTCAATTCCAAGCTCCATGTCGTTGGCCGTTAGCTTGATCTCGTTAGAAAGAGCTTCAATTAAAATGCATTCTAAAATTGACATAGTTGTACGGACTGGAACTGCTTTTGAAACGATATTGACTCCCTTTAGGAGGCTTGATTTTGGGCATATCAATTTCATACTGTGTATAACTCCTTTCAAAAAAGCATATATATATAAATATAAAAAGATTTCATAGTAGTAGCATTAGGATACGTGAATAAGTTCAAAAGCCCTAGAATCGTTGTAAATAAAGGTTTTTGACGTTTTATAAGTCCATGAAAAACCCTTGAAATCCTGCGGATTTTATTTGGATAGCCTGTGGACAACTAAGAGCCGTTTTGAGGTTATACCCAAAGGTTTTTTAGTTATCCATTAATTGGGGTTGATTTTTTTCTTGATAGTTTCGATTAAGATCCTCGTATTTTCGTTGGAATTATATTCTTCCGTTATTTTTTTTATGCCATGTATGATAGTGGAATGATCGCGTCCCAACATAACGCCAATGGATTCTAGAGAATCGTTTGTCATATTTTTACAGAGGTACATAGCAATTTGTCTTGGACGAGCGACACTGTTGCTGCGTTCTTTGGAAAGTATCTGTTCTAAGGAAATCTGAAAGTGCTCCGATACCACTTCAATAATCAATTGTGATGTAATTTCTTTTGGTTTGTCCGGTGTAATAATATTTTGAAGCTCTTTAATGGCAATTTCCATTGTAATTTCTGTTTTTACGAGATTTCCGTATGCCAATAATTTATTTAAGGCTCCTTCGAGTTCTCGGATGTTGGATTTGATATTATTGGCGATATAATTTAAGATTTCATCGCTTAGATCCAGTTCGTCCGTACCGACCTTACGACGGAGAATTGCCATACGCGTTTCATAATCGGGCAGTCCGATATCTGCCATTAAACCCCATTCGAAACGGGATTGAATTCGTTCTTCTAGGGTTTCCATTTCTTTTGGCGGTTTGTCGGAGGTGAGTATAATTTGTTTTCCAGATGCATGTAATACGTTAAATGTATGGAAAAATTCCTCCTGAGTGCTTTCTTTTCCTATTATAAACTGTATATCGTCTATCATAAGCACGTCGACTGTCCGGTATTTTTCCCGGAGTTTGGTCATAGCAGTAGCATTTCCAGTTCTGATAGATTCAATCACTTCATTGGTAAATTCTTCCGAAGTTACGTATAAAACACGTGATTCCGGCTTTTGTTCCAGAATAAAATTGCCAATGGAATGCATTAAATGGGTTTTTCCTAGCCCAGGCCCTCCATATATATAGAGGGGATTGTAGGATTCACCCGGAGATTCCGCAACTGCAAGTGAAGCAGACTGAGCAAAACGGTTGTTGCTTCCTACGACAAATGTATCGAATGTATAACTTGGGTTCAGATTGGAACGTCCTGCTATATCCGCTATAGGCTGTTTTTTAGCAGAAGGTTTGCTGCGTAGCTTTTTTGCCTCTTCCGGCAGTACAAAAATCAATTCATATTCAATTCCAGTCATTTCTGTAATTGCTACTTTTAGTGGAAGTTCATATTTTTTGGATATATAGTTCAGGCCAAGCTGAGCGGAAGGCACCAAAATATAGAGTTTTTTGTCAATAATAGCACATATTTCCAGCGGTTTTAGCCAGGTATCAAAGGAAATTTTTGAAATATCATGTTCTTCCTTTACAGATTGTAAAATTAGATCCCATTTTTCGTATATTGCTTCCATCTGAATTCTCCATTATTCCTAAAGCGCCGTTTGTGTTACGGTATTCTGTATTTCTTGTCGTAAAAAAACCTACACACCTTATCATAACAAAATGTGCCTCGTTTCGCAATCAAAAAATTTCTGGGATTCAGGGTGAATATTTTTGTTATTAGACGGATATTCACAGGTTGTCCAATTGTGAAAAAAACTGATGTTTTGGTATTGTGATATAAATGTAGATAAAAAAATGATTATTCACAGATTATCAATGATTCCAATTGGAAAATCAAGGAGTTTTCAACGAGTTATCCACAAATTGTGCATTAATTGTTTAAATCAACATAATTTTAAGGTTGTGGAAAACATAAATGTGGATAACTTTTTAAAAAAAATATAAAAACAGTAAAAAAGAATTAAATTTTCTTGACTTGAGATTTATTTTTGATATAATCAAAATAGTGTTTTTTTGAGTAGAGGAGGTGGATTGGTATGAAAATGACATATCAGCCGAAAAAAAGGCATCGGTCAAAAGTTCATGGATTTCGAGCAAGGATGAAGACAAAAGCCGGAAGAAGAGTTTTAGCTGCAAGAAGATTAAAAGGAAGAAAAAAATTGTCAGCTTAGGCCACAAATTTGTGGTCTTTTCTTCTATTTATGAAAGAATTTGGTAAACATATGGTATTTTCCGAATCATTAAAGAAAAATATTGATTTTAGAAATGTATATAGTCATGGCGTTTCTCATGCAAATAGATTTTTGGTAATGTATGTATTGGAAAACTGTACGAATTGTAATCGATTGGGGATTTCCGTCAGTAAAAAAGTAGGAAACAGCGTCGTAAGGCATCGTGTTACCCGACTAATCAGGGAAGCGTACCGGTTGCATGAAAAGATATATCGCCATGGGTTGGATATTGTAGTCATTGCCAGAGTAAATGCAAAGGGAGCTTCCTATCAGGAAATTGAGACTTCATTTCTGCATTTGTCAAATATCCATCATATTATGAAAGCAGGATAGTTTGGATTATGTGTATTATAACAAATAAAAAGAAGATGGAATTATTTTGAAAAAATTTTTAATTACTGCAATTAAATTGTATAGAAAATATTTGTCGCCTTTGAAATCGACAAAATGCCCTTATTGTCCAACTTGTTCGGAATACGGATTAGAAGCAGTGGAAAAATATGGAGTTATAAAAGGCGGTGCATTGGCTTTATGGCGGATATTAAGATGTAATCCTTTTTCAAAAGGGGGATATGATCCAGTTCCATAATTCCATATTAGGAGGTAAGCTTGAATGTCAGATATTATTTTAACCGCATATGACGGTGCGTTTCTTGGGCCGATTGCAAAAATACTTGGATGGATTATGAATGTTATCTATGTATTTATGTCGGATGTCTTGGGAATTGGCAATATCAGTTTAACGATTATTATTTTTACAATTATTATCTATATGTGCCTGTTTCCAGTTACTTATAAACAGCAGAAGTATTCCAAGTTGACGCAAAAAATGCAGCCGGAGCTTCAAAAGGTTCAGAAAAAGTATCAGGGGAAAAAAGATCAGGTTTCTATTCAGGCTATGCAGGATGAGACGCAGGTGATCTATGAAAAATATGGCGTATCTCCCGCAGGGAGCTGTGTTTTTATGTTGATCAATTTACCAATCCTGCTTGCTTTATATCGTGTATTTTATAATGTTCCAGCCTATTTGGGAAGCGTTCGGGCGCAGTTTGCTTCTTTAGTGGATGGGATTATGTCTGTTCCGAACTATCAGAAGATTATGGGAGATTTAGCTGAAAAAATCCATTTGACGACCGTACGCGTTGATTTTACGGTAAAAGACGAAGGGATTTTGTCGAATTATATTGTGGATACGCTGTATGCAATGAATTCCTCGGGTTGGGATCTGTTAAAAGAAAAATTTTCAGGGCTTTCGGAACTCATTGTAAGCACGCAGGAAAATATGAGCCAGATCAATCGTTTTCTAACATTGAATATTTCCGATACGCCGTTTAGCATTATGAAATCCGGTTTTGCAAATGGCGCTTATCTGATTGCAATTTTAGCATTGTTAATTCCGTTTACTTCCTATTTGACGCAGGTTTTAAGTATGAAGTTAATGCCGCAGGCGACCGGCAGCAGTGAAAATGACGCAATGGCCAGCCAGATGAAAACAATGAATCGGATTATGCCGTTATTTTCTTTGTTTTTTTGTTTTTCAGTTCCGGTCGGACTGGGCGTATACTGGATTATCAGCGCTTTGGTGCGTAGCATCCAGCAATTTTGTCTAAATAAACACTTTGAAAAAATCAATTTAGATGATATTATAAAAGAGAATCAGGAAAAAGCCAAAAAGAAACGGAAAAAGATGGGAATTCCGGAACATCAAATTAATAGCGCCGCAAAATTGAATGCAAGAAAGCTCAACGGGCAGTCTATGACGTCACAGGAAAAAGAGCAGATGTTGGAAAAAGCAGCAGAAAGCAGGAGTAATGCAAAGCCTGGAAGTATGGCGGAAAAGGCAAATCTTGTAAAGAAGTTTAATGAGAAGAATACGAAGTAGGGGGCATGTACGATGGATTTTATTGAAGTTTCAGCAAAGACATATGATGAAGCCGTAACAGATGCTTTGGTTCAATTGGGCGCGACCAGCGATCAGGTCGAGATAGAAGTTATTGATAAAGGAAGTTCCGGTTTTTTGGGAATTGGCGCAAGGCCTGTAAAAGTGAAAGTAATAAAGAAATTTACGGTGGATGGTTTTTTAAAAGGTTTTTTGTCTGATATCTTTCATGCCATGAAGATTGAAGTGGAAATTATTCTTCAAATTAATGAAGAAAACCATAGTATTGATGTGGAATTAAAAGGGGAGGAGATGGGTATTTTAATTGGAAAAAGGGGACAAACCCTGGATTCCTTGCAGCTTTTGGCAAATAATGCAGTTCATAAGAATTTTGAAACATATTATAAAGTAAAGCTGGATACGGAAAATTACCGTGTCAGAAGAAAAGAGACGTTAGAAAATCTTTCTAAAAATATTGCTTATAAGGTAAAACGTACGAAACGTCCGGTTTCTTTAGAAC
>CAOJLW010000139.1 GCA_948438565.1 uncultured Lachnospiraceae bacterium
GAACCCGGCGGTATATCGTATACCCCTGGCAGAATTGCATTGTCATAATCCCCATCTACCAAAAATTTATTAAAAGCGGCCGCGTTATCCACTAAACCTGCCATTTCGAGCTTCCTACAAACTACATCGGAATACTCGCCCCCCTTTATTTCCAAACGCACCTTATCCGCCTTTTTTTCTTCCTGCGTCTCCGGCTGTTTGGGCGGTTCTGCTTTCTCCGTCTCCGGTGTGGGTTCTGTCGGTTCCGTTTCCGGCTCTACCTTTGGTTGTGTTGACTCTGTCTCTGTCGGCTGTTCGGTTTCTAACGGCTGTTCCGTTTCCGTAGTTTCCCAGGAAGACGCTTTTTGCGTATTGTTTTCATATTGCGCCACGGTTTTGGATTCCGTTTCCGGCACACGGTTCGATTGCGACGGCGCATCATTTTTATGCATCGAAACCACAAACATGAAAATAACCGTAGTAAAAAATACTCCGATTCCAAGTCCTCTCAAATAATATTTCAGTTTCACTTCTTTCTTTTCCCTTCATACAAACCGATGACTAACTGTACCTCGCCCAATCCCAAAGACAATTCCCTTGCAATATCAATTCCGGTCTTGCCTTCTTTATGCAAGGCCAGAATCTCTGCATTGTGGTTTGATTCCTCTAATGCGCTGCCATCCCCTTCCGGCAGGAGGCTCTCTTCACGATCGTCTATGGTTGGCGTGACAGGTTCCTCTGCCACCAAAGCCGGTTCCTCTATGCCTGCCTTCACAGGCATTCTCTGTACCATATGATTTTCAATTTCTTCATTTTTCTTTTCCAACTCACTGATAAGCGACTGCAATTTGGAAGCCAGCGTCGTAAGCTCTGCGTGTTTGTCATTCAACATACTATAAAGAAACATAATTTCATTATGCGTCTTATTCATAGACTCCACAACCGTATCGGAATATTCATTGATTGCCAGAATTTTTTCATTACATATTTTTTCCATAGAACGCTCGGAGTTAGCCAAAACGGCTTCCGCTTTTTCCTCGACCCGATCCTCAATGTCTCCGGCCGCTTTTCCCAACTCCCGTTCCATTACTTTCTGGATTTCATCATTGCTCAGTTCCCCGATCTTATTTAATTCACCGGGGCCTAATTTCTCCGTAATAAAAAAACTCGCAATAAAGAATACCACGCCAATTATCAGTAATAGGATTTCTATTCCTGCCATGTCTGTTCCTCTCTAAATCTTCATGTCAAAACGGCCGCCTTCCTGCTGAAAAATGGCCTTTTCCCGATTGTTATTTTTTTCTTTCGGCTTCTTCCTTGTATCCTGCTGTCCCTTATATTCATTGCTGCCTTTTTCTTTTGCATCGTACTTCTTTTGATGCTGTTCGGTATCGTCCGCATGGTTCACCTGTTTCAGCCGCCTGTTCTCCTGCGTCTTCATATGGGTCTGGATCTGATGTTGATCCAGCATAGGCTTATTGTCCTCCTGCTGTTTAATCGAGCCTACGTCATGCGCCCTTGGAATAACCCCGTTTAATGTAACTGGTCCAACTGCCATTTTTACTACACCTCACTGCCAACCCTATAGGTTAGTCACCTTAATTTCTCCATCGGACATCACAAACTGACAATATCGCCGCTCAGACTTTGTCGTCATAGATACATCGGAAAACTTAATGGTAACCCCAGGATATACGACATCCTGTACCACAATTTTGGCTCGATTTGCACCCATAAACTCCATACGCAGATTGTTAATCTCCTCATTGAGCGGCGCAAGCTGACTCTGGAGGGTCTTTAATGCCAGCACCTGCGTTTTCATAAAATGCACTTTTTCCGGCGATAGCTTTACGCCAGCTTTTAACTTTTCGCTATAATTGATCAAAATTGGCCGAATCACTTCTATTTTTTTACCAATCTCTTTTGCCTGCTCCTGGAGCTGCTTATAATGCTCTAACTTTTCCGGTTCCACGCCAACCTCCACGCAAGTGGCCGTCCCCATGGAAGAGCCTAAAATACGCGCGGACACTTTACTGCTGGCCCGAACGTTGCCGCCCCGGATAAAACCCTTTCCGCCGCTTACATTGACCTCTGTCGTCGCAGATACCGTACTTTGAATAATGGATTCCGTCTCCACATAACCGCCGGTCCGTACGGTTGCGCCTTCAATAAATTTAATAACAATATTCCCTTTGGCGGAAAGCAATCCTTTGCCCATGCCATGAATCCCTCGTTTTACGATAATCTGGCCGCCTGCATAGAGTTTGGCGCCTTCCACGACGCCTTCCACTACAATATCTCCATCGGCATAAATCATAAAGCCGCTTTTCACATTTCCTTTTACATAGACATTGCCCGGGTAATTGATGTCTCCGGTCGAATTATCGACGTCTGCCGGAACCTCATATACGCCGGATACAAAGACTTTTCCCTGTACCAAGGAAGCATGTCCGGTCACCTCAGAATACAATTCCATGCCGTCTTCTGAAATCCTGATATTATTGGCGTAAGACAGACGCACATTATGCACGTCTTTGGGTTTAATCACGCCGCCAAACACATCTTGGCCGGGTTTTCCCGGGACAGCCGGTATCATCTTGGCCAGGAGCTGATCCTTTTGCACCTTACTGATAATATTCATATCACGGTAATTGACCGATCCGTCCTCATTATGCTTTGGCTTCAGACTCTTGCTGGTTGAAAAATAATATTCGATCTTTGCATCCCGCCCTATCGTTGGCGGAGTCCCCTTTGCAATCAAATAATCTGTGCAGTATTCCCTGTATTGTAAGAGACGATTGATCATGGTTTCATCAATGCCAAACACAACTTTCTCCTGTGTCAACACATCCTGAATATCCTGCTTGGTAATCGCCCGTCCGCCATTTGCCGCAGGATAAAACCTGCAACGCACCAGCATACTGTCAAGCGACATCGACAACTCCACCTGTTCCGAAAACGGTTCCCCAAACTTCTGGCCGATGTAAACCTTCTCCGGCACCATGGACGCCACTGCCTCGTTTAACGCCCTCGAATCATACGTATGGTATCCATGGCCGGTAAGGTACGCGACAACCTCTTTGATATCCAACGCTTTTCCACCCTCCTGAGCCGGAAAAAACTCCAGATACAAATCGTCATTGATTATCATTGGCTTAAAGTAGCTATTCCTATTATCCATATGCTCATCCCCCGTCAATCTACCAGGATATCCATATAATTCCCCATTTTCTTACGCATTTTTAACAATGCCTTTGTATGAAGCTGTGAAATTCTTGATTCGGAAACCCCAAGAACCTTACTGATTTCTTTTAGTGTCAATTCTTCGTAATAATAGAGTTCAATCACTCTTCGTTCTTTTTCTGTCAGCAAATCGAGCGTATCTTGCAATACTTTTTTCAATTCATTTTCCTGAATCTTTTCTTCCGGTTGTATAAAGTGTGAATTGTTCCGGGCATCCATCACAGGTTCGCTGCCCTGCTCAACATATTCATTCAAGGATACGATATTGGTGATTTTTAGCTGAGACTGCCAAACCGAAAGCTCCTCTTCGGTTATGCCCAGCGCCAATGCAATCTCTTCCTCGGTCGCATTTTTGCCGGTTTTCATTTCCACCTGTTTTATCGCTTCCTCCAACTTCTTTTGCTTTTGCCGAACCGTCCTTGGAATCCAGTCCATCTTGCGAATTTGATCCAAAATAGAACCCCGAATTCGAAGGCTTGCATAAGTTTCAAATTTTACATCCTTTTGCGCATCATATTTGTCAATCGCATCAATCAAACCGAATATCCCATACCCTACCAAATCGTCATATTCGACATTGTAGCCAAGGTACATACTCAGCCTGCCTGCAACCACCTTGACCAATGGGGCATATTCTAAAATAATCTGTTCGCGTATTTCAGGCGAAGGGTTCTTTCGATAGGATTCCCATAACTTTTCTTTGTCCGTTATCTTCATTCCAACCCCCCATTATCAATTGCCAAATGATTAAGGTTCTTCGTCGATTTCAACCTTTTCCACACCTTCTGCCTCATCTAAGTCCTCTGCCTGTATGGCGGCCTCCTCGCCTTCTTCTGACGGCTCTTTCTGTTCTTCAGCCATATCCTTAAAATTGATATTGATAATGATACTGGCAACCGAACCGATTACAAAAAAGATGATACACACAATGACAAATCTTTTTGCAAAAACCACGGAATCCACGTGCTGTATAAAAGACATTATGCACGTTACCAATCCGGCAACCAATGCCAATACTGGCGGTATTGATTTTGTATTCATGTTTCTTCCCTCCATTGCCGGAGCTTTTATATGATTTTTATCGCTTTACCGATTGCTTTGATATAAAATTCCCCTGTTTCACAATGCAATTCTACGGTGCGTCCATAGTTCAGACCTGTATCTTCCGCAATCAGACGGATATGTAATTCCCGCAGCTTTTGTTTGGCAGCCAGCGCGTTCCGTTCCCCAATATTGTTGACATGGGACATTCCTGTGGTTTCAAACATCTTTGCCCCACCTGCAATTTTGGCAATCAGACGGCTTCTGTTTGCCCCTGCACGCGTCACACGGCGTAGCAGCTCATCAATCCCAGTATCCGCAAACTTTGCAATATTGCTGTGATTCCTCATCTGTGTGCTGTCCGGCAGCATATAGTGCACCATGCCGCCTATCTTTGTAACGGGATCGTATAAAATCAAACCGATACAAGAACCGAGCCCAATCGTCGTTATTATATCCGGCGATTTACATATATTCAAATCTGCCATACCAACTTTTATCACTTTGCTCATGTGAATCTGCTCCCCTTATATTGAAAGACCAAGTGCTGTTAAAATTTTATCATAGGAATCCTGCTCCGGCATTAAAATAAAATATCCGTTAATCATGATATCATCCCCAAACTCAGTTTCAATCAACAGGGCGTTATCGCCATACTGACCAAATTGTATCGCCGGAACACTTAAGATCGATGCAGCCATATCCACCGCTATATATGGTATAGAAGGCGTAATCACCAAAGTCGTCATAGTAGACAGGGCAGAAAGGTAGGAAGCTGCAATAATATTGCCGATCTCTTTTAATGCGGACAAATCCATCTCGTCAAAATCCCTTTGATAATCTTCATCCCTGCCCATCAGCTTATTTACCAGAAAACGGGCGGAACCCATTTTCATTAAAAACATCATACTGCCCTCTATATCGGTCTGCACCTCTAAAAAAATCCCAACGATAATCTCTTCTTCGGGACAAATTGCAGAACCCAGTTTGGAAACCTCCAACAATTGTACCTTCGGTACGCTCATATCAATCCGTATCCCCAACATGGATGCCACTGCGGTCGTTGCATTTCCTGCCCCAATATTTCCGATTTCTCTTAAAACGTCAACATACCTATCGTTGACTTCTTCTAACGTGAATTTACCCATGCTTTCCTCCATATTCCGATAACCATATAAGATCTAAAACAATTATAGCATATATGACCGCATATCAACAACCAAAAATTTCTGTCATCGCCTGCCTCGGGTTTTCCTCTCCTCTTCAAAGATAAAACGGATAATCTCTTCCCGGGTTCGGTCATCCTGAAAGAGAAACTGCACGCGCGTCTCGATCAAACCATGGCGTTTTTCAGCCGCATAAGACGCCAATACATGAGCTTTTAGGACATATTGTTTATCTATGCTGAGATTTGTCAAGCGAAATATCATCAACAGATAGGAATCCTGCTCCAATTTGTCTTTTCCGACAAAGCGGACGCCCCCGCCGCTCAAATCCAAAATCGTTGCCTGTTTTTGGCTGTTATAAAAAGCAGCGTCCTCTTTAAGCCGTTTAAATACGGCCTCTGTCGGCATCATGCGGGCATCCCGTTCGGAAATCTGATAAAACTGCAAATCAATCGTACATGGACATCGATAGTATTCCCTCCGCTGTAACTTTTTTAACTGAGAATGCAGCTCAATCAGCAACATAAAAATATTGTCCTTTTTATAGCGTTCCT
>CAOJLW010000140.1 GCA_948438565.1 uncultured Lachnospiraceae bacterium
GGCAAGGCTGTGCGTGTGATTGACAAGAGACATTTGTATCAGTGATGTCAGATGAGACAGGAATTACAATCGATTCAAAAAAACGGCATTGGCGATTCGCCAATGCCGTTTTTTCATACCAATCCACTATTCTCCTAAAAGCAATGTTTTTGGAGTGATTTTCCTGATTTTTAAAGATAGCAGACACGCCATTGCAAATGGGAATAGGATCAGTACGATACCCGCAGTCACAGTAAATCCAACAGGAACTGCAAATGTACATTTTACGATGCCAAGTGCGCTAAAAAATAGCGATAAGAGCGAATTGATTGCAAGGCAACTGAATGTGAGTCCGATAACGGTAGAAATTATAATGGCAGGCATAAACGATATCGCGGTTTGTAAAATCAGTTGTCCGGTAGTAAAACCGAGCGCCTTCATAATTCCGTAGTCGCGTCTTTTATTATTGAGCATGGTGCGGACTAAGAGGTAGAGTACAAATGTGATGATAATCGTTGAAAGTATAAGTATGGCGAGAACGATCATAGTCATAAGCGATATGTAAACATTGGCCGAGCTTTCGATGGTAGCTTTTATATTGATCGTCGTGTTGACACTGTCCGCAAATTGTGCGGTTACTTCCGCGTTAAACGCGTCAATATCCGTGCTGTCGGTAAGATTGATATAGTAATTGGTATCGGAAAGACTGCCTAACCGCTCATAACCTAATCGTGTGAAAAGACAATCGCGTCCTAAATAATTGGTGATTTGCGTCAAACCGCTGATCAGATAGGTTGCGGTTTTTCCGTTGGCTGTGATTGCAATTTCATCACCGATGGCCATATCCTTTTCTTTGGCGTATTTCGCGCCGATGGCAATTTCATTATCGTATTTGGGAAATCTTCCCTCATATACAACGCTTTGGTTGTTGACCCTCGAAAAATCGTCGCAAAGGGTCGCTAACAGCTCTGCTCCGTCCGTATGCGTCACGGTTATGCTGGTTTGCAGATATATTTTTTCCACACGGCTGTCCGCATTTATTTGTCGTAAAAATTCGTCCTCGGCGTCGATCTGGACACTGATGCAGCTGTCCGCAGTTTCACCTACGATCAGATGGATAAACGGCTTGGTATCCACAATCATATTGGCGGTCATCAGTCCGGAAAATACGACGATAAGCGACAAAATGAGCATTGTGATACAGACGGTGAGATTATGCTGCACGCCCGAAAACGTTGTTTTTAACGCGAGTGCAAGAGTGAGCGGCGCTTTCGTTGTTTCAAGCGGAACATGATTACATTTGAAGTTATGCGTTTGTACGCCCGAGCGCAAGGCTACAATAGGTTCTATTTTTTTGATTCTACGCGCGGCAAGCCATACGGCCGCGGCAACCGAGCCTCCAAAAATAGAAAGTGAAAGAAGGAGCGGCAGCGGTAAAAAATGAATGGCATACGGTATTCCGGTTTGTGAAATCATCATCGTATTGACAGCGGGAAAAAAACAATAGGAAAGGCCTGCGCCGATCAGGGATGTAAGGAAGGTCAAGCCTGAAAATTGTAGCAAAAGCGGGCAAATCAATTGTTTTGACGTGTAGCCGACGGCTTTGAGCGCGCCGAGATTTTTCATATTGACTTGTATATCATTGATGATGTTTGATGCGATGACAATCAGGGCAATCAGCAGCGCTAAAAACGCCATGACGCTCATGACGGCGGAGCAAATGGATTGTGAAATGTATCGCGATTGCAAGACCATGTCGTAACAGTTGCTGATCATCGTGACATTGGGAAAACATTTGGAAGCCAACGATTTGAAAGCGGCTTCATAGCTCATGTTTTCCGATTGGTCGAGAAGACGTACGGAGCATATGGTCGCTTGTGGCGCATAACCTAAGCTTTCTATTTCCGTATATTTGTCTTTTGTAAGGATGATTTCCGTCATCGAGCAATTAGGGGAACCCGCCATGACACTGTTGAAAAAACCGCAAATCGTATAGGTTACGGTATGACTGCCGAGCGATAGCGCAATTGGCTTTCCCACTGCGATTTCGTCTGTTCGATAAAGGATTGGTAAATAAACGCCGCTGGTATAATCGCTATCCTCTACAATTTCCGCTTTGCCGATGGAGCGGGTGATCGCAGTTTGTTTTTCCAACAATACAAACCAACTGTTCATTTCGCCGTCGTTGTACGGAAATGTGCCAGCCATATGCATACATGCATCCAAACGATATTCGGCAACGTTCGGATCGTTTGCCAGCTTTTCAGATAAAACGGTTTTTACGCTGCCGTCGATGTCATCAACCGTTAGCGTTACGTGTTCGGCGTTTAGCTTATCGTGGTAACGGCCAAAGTTGGCTTGGTAGTCGATAGAGAGCATCAACCCGAGATTGAGCAGCATAGCCGCGAGTAAAATCAGCACGACGATAGCGATCGTCTGTCCCTTGGCTTTGCGTAGATTGGATTTGGCAATCAGTAAGCTTTTTCTCATATTACCACCCCATATCTTTCAAAAATGCAGAAAGTTTTTCATGCCTTTGGGGATCGCCTTGCACATACCCGCCCAAAGCGCATTCGCCTAAAATAACGCCGTCTTTTAAATAGAGAATACGGTTGCCGCGCCGGGCGGAACGCATATCGTGCGTTACCATAACAATGCTTTGGCCTTGTTCATGAAATCTGGTCAGTGTGTCCAGCACATCCAGTCCCGTCTTGCTGTTGAGCGCGCCGGTCGGTTCGTCGGCAAACAAAATTTCAGGCGAATTGATAAGCGCCCGGACAATTCCCACACGCTGCGCTTCGCCGCCGGAAATTTGTGTGGGGAATTTTTTTTGCGTTTCTTCGGAAATATCCACTGCCTGGAATAATTCTTTGGCCCGTTTGACAAGCGTATGTGTATCCTTGCTGACAAGAAGTCCTGCGGACAGCACGTTATCCATAACGCTCATGCCGTCGATCAGGTAAATTTGCTGGAATACAAAACCGCAGTGATCGCGCCGGAAAATAGCTAGTCCGTCTTGGGACAAATTGGAAATCACCTGATCGCCGAATGTGATCGTCCCAAGCGTAGGCGTATCCATTCCTGACAGAGCGTACAACAGCGTCGATTTGCCGGCTCCGCTTGCCCCCATAATAACGGTAAAGTCCCCCTTGTTGAGCGTGAGATCGATGTTTTTCAGAACGTGTTGCATGGCGCCTTCATTTGAAAAAGATTTACTGAGTTGTTTGGCTCTTAATAAAATTTCTTTCATACTCAATGCCCTCCTTTTTCTTTACACGTTCTATTGTACGGGTTCCATTCTTAACGGTCTTTATGCAATCCTTAAATATTCCTTAATGGATGTTGCAAAAAGCAATTTGAATCATCACGCGCAGACCGGCGGAGCCGTTTTCGACGTTTAGCCGCCCCTGCATTTGATGCATACAATAATCGGCAATATAAAGTCCCAGTCCTGCGCCTTCGATGTTTTTGGCATTGCTGCCGCGTCTGAATTTTTCTTTTAGAAGCGGCAGCTCCGCCGCATTGATACCGCCGCCGTAATCTTCGACGCAAACGGTCAGATAGTTGTCTGTGGCATAGATGCTCACTTGTATTTTGGTATTGGCATATTTATAGGAATTGGCAAAGATATTATCGAATACCTGCTGCAAACGCAGCTTGTCTGCATATAACAGGCAGGCGGGGACAGACGGAATGACGGCGCGGTGCAGATAATCGGCGTTTTCCAGTAAATTCTGCAGTTCTTGACTGTGGAAATCGGACGGTGTGACAGAAAGCTCATGGAGCTCTTTTAATGTGGCGGTAAACAGATCGGTAATCAGTGTGTTGATTTGGTCTGCTTTTTGAATGATTTGTCGGTAGTTTTCCTTATGTTTTTCCTCCAAGGACAAAGCTGTGCCCAACTCGGCCGCGGCTTTGATACTAGCGACCGGCGTTTTTATATCATGTGATAACTTTGCCACCAATTCTTTTTTACTTTCTTTTGCCTTCGCTTCGGCCAGTTGGGCCTTTTTTAATTCAGAACGCATCAAATCAAAGCTTTCGGTAAACGCCCCAAATAAGTTTTGCCGATCCATTTCTAACGGAATATCCAGATTGCCGCTTGCAATGCGTTTGGCAAAATCTTTCATCTGATCAAACGGTTTTAGGACGACACGCCGAATATAGAAAAAATATGCTGCAAAAATACAACATTGTAAGAGCATGGTCACTAGGAAAGCAAAAATGGCGCGCAGCTTTTCGGATTGAAAAATCAGCGCATCGTTGTTGTATAGGATGATCTTGCCTACAGTCAAACCTTTCATCTCGATATCGAGAATCGTATCTTTATGGCGGATGGCAGCGTTGATGTTTTCGCTCAATCCGGCTTTGGTTCGGTATCGAATCGCTCCTTTGTTGTCCAGCACAACATATTCCAGTGACGTGTGATTGCGATGCTTTTCAAAAGCATTCCAATCCTTTTGCACTGTTTTGACTACTTCATTGACTGCCACGGTATCCTGTATATTTGTTGTATTTGGAAATGCAAACTGCATGAGGACGATCAGTTCAATCAGAAATAGAATCAGAAGCGCGCCCCAAAAAAAACGGTTTTTCATGGATGCCTCCCGATAAACTTGTAGCCGTCGCCCCAAACAGTAATAATATATTCAGGATTTCCCGGTTCCCGTTCAATCGCTTCGCGTATTTTACGGATATGTACATTTAGCGTTCCGTCGCCCGTAAATTTATCTTCCCAAACTTTTTCAAAGAGTTCTTGTTTGGAGATCACCCGTCCCGCGTGGCGTATCAGATAGGCAAAAAGTTTAAATTCTAGCGATGTCATTTTTACCAAAGTATTGTCCACGAAAACCTGTTTGGCACGAAAATCTACGGTTAAACGTCCGTCCGCGTACTGCGCCAAATTCTTGCTGCCATATCGTTTTTTCACCGCTTTCACTTTAGCTAAAAGAACGCCGAGGGAGTACGGCTTTTGTATATAATCGTCGCCGCCAATACTGAGCGCGATAATTTTATCGTCATCGCTCGTTCGCGCTGAGATAAACAGGATCGGGATGTCGGTGGTTTTCCGAAGCTCCTTGCACAGTGCAAAGCCGCTGCCGTCGCCAAGATTGATATCCAGTAACAGCAGTTCCGCCGTGTTTTCTCTAAAAAAATCCCTGCAATCGGATGCGCTGTATGCAAGCGCGGTTGTTACGCCAAATAAGTTGAAATATTCCGCCGTACTGTCCGCAAGCAGTTTTTCGTCATCGATAATTAAACAATCATATGTCATGTGGATTCGCCCTTTCCGTTTGTTTGCCCTTCGATCGGCTTTTAAGCAGTTCTTGGTATCATTATATACGGTTAGACAAATGGAATCAAGGTTTCGGGCAAATCCTGGCATGACGAATGAAAATGGATCCTGCGCGAAACATAATGGCAATTGACATGAGTCATAGGCGTGGAGTGGATTGATTTTCAATCCAGTCCGTACTGTTCAAAGAAATCCCCATTCATTTCAACGATTTCCTCTATGGGTATCTGAACGCCATCGTCCATGACAATCCGGCCGTGGCAGGCTTCGATTTTGTTGACGGCGCCGGTAACCGTCCGATAGGCGCCGCCTGATTTTTGCCGATCCGGCTCAAAATAACGGATGGAAAGAACCGGATGATCTGTCAGGCGCTCGTGCGCCAGCCGGAGCCGATGATTGAGCAGGGTTTTGGCATTGTCGTCCAATTCCATCCGGCTTTCTGTTAGGCGGGCCGTTTCCTGGATTTTTTCTTCATAGCCGGAAAGAGCCATAAATGGTAAAAATTGCGCGGCGCGATCATTGCGCGGCATATGCGGATGAACGGCGGAAACATGATGGGGAAGATTGAGAATATCTTCATACTCCTTCAAAAAGGAATGGTTGTGGTTGCGCGGTTCCATATGGTATCCTTTCTTTGGACAGAGGTAGTGTCAAATACTACCTCATTTTTTGTTACCAAAACGTTGATTTATGGGAGT
>CAOJLW010000141.1 GCA_948438565.1 uncultured Lachnospiraceae bacterium
GCGGCCTCTGCGTCCCGAACGCAGCGCTCTACCAAACTGAGCCACGCATCGTTATCATGTATTCCTCAAACACGCTAGATTACTATAGCACATATTTTATATTTTGTCCAGTACCTTTTCTGCATATTTTTCAAAAAATATGACAAACTAGAAAGGTATACTCAATTACTCAGCTAAAATCACAACAGCCTAAGGAGGTTTTCCTATGGAAGATACCACAAAATGTGCAGATTCCAACTGCCACAGACAGCATTCGGATATCCGCAATCGGCAGAAAGCATCGCCGTCGCCTTCCGGGGTTCGGCAGCAAAGTCTATATAACAAATCCGATAAACCCATACCTGACAACAGTCCTTTTTTTGAAGGAAGAAGCAATCCGTTAAGCAGCAAAGGCAACTAGATTACCAACTCCCTGGAGCCAACATCCGATAAAGCGGATGTTGGCTCCGCAATAACGGCAGCGGACATCCCCGATTAGAACACGGGAATATCCACACCAGAAATCACTTCGATATCCCGTCCATACAATTCTGCATAACACATCAATAAAATCGTTTCTATCCGGCGATTGATAATCAAATGACGGATCATAGGGAAAAACCCTTTTAAATCCTCCAGATTCCCCTGCATAAATAAAACGGAACACTGCGCCTTCGTCTGTTCTGCCTTTTGATGGATCAATTGATTGACTTTCTGAATAAAATCGTCGTCCTGGATCTCCTCATGGTCAAACCAAAACAACGCCAGTTCCTTTTGCGGATCCTCTCTGTATTTTTCAAAAAACTCCTCCAAAACGTTAAACGTCACCGGAAACGGATCCGCATAGTCTAACAACATACAATATCTGTCTTTACATTCCAAATCCAACGGACACGTAAGAACCCGGTCTGCCTCTGCCTTTGCCTCCTCATAAAATCGTTCGCAAAAACCATGAATGTCATCAAAATACGCCGCATTCTGTTTGATTTTCTCTTCCTCCCAATACCACCACTGTATCGTTTGCAGCTTTGCAATCGTTTCTTCATCAAAACGATAGCCAATGACTTTAGCCGGATTGCCTCCCACAATCGCATACGCAGGCACATCCTTCACAACGTGTGAATTGGCCGCAACGACCGCCCCATTATGGATCGTTACCCCCGACATCACCGAAACCTTACGCCCCAGCCAAACATCATTTTGAATGATGACGCTCCCTTTTTCACGGTGGATAAAATCATGAGCTATCCGATTTTGATGAAATACCTTTGCGGCAGACGTTGTAACCCTGACAAAATCCTTACCCCTTCCAATTAAAAAATACGCCCCGTTTGCAATCGAACAATACCGTCCAATTTGCAGGTTATGCACTAATCGTCCTGCCGTCAGATAATATTCATCCGAATTTTCCACAACGCCTGCCAGATAGCTTTCCTGATCAATGACAAGCAGCGGATATTTAAAATCTTTTCGCCCGGTATATCCATCCGCTTCCAACACGGTCGGATGATCCAAATAGGGCGCAACCTGTACTTCATATAACATATCGGAAACTCCTCCCTCATTCCAAATCAATCCCCAGCCGATCGCAGCATCGTTTTTAACCTCTCTTCAAAAGTAAAATCACGTCTGATACGCTCCAAGCCACGACGGGCAATCTGCGCGCGCAGCTCTTCATGCGCCAGATAGAACTTCGCTTTTGCATATAATTCTTCCAGCTCCCCGTAAGCTTCGCATTCTTCCCCCAGCTTAAAATACTCTAAAAGCTCTTCCTGATAATTGCTCAGGACAAATCCGCCGCATCCCATGGCTTCAATCACACGAAGGGGAATGCCGGTACGAATGCATTTTAAGGAAATATTTAAATTAATATCGCTGTGCGCAAAAATAAGCGGCATTTTGGTTTCATAATCCGCATATCCATGAAAACGCACATTTTTTAAATGCGCGTCTTTTTTTTCCGTATATACGTCTACCGGGAAATGGGACGACAATAAAGCCAACGCCATATAACGTTCCCGGCCGGTCACTTCTTGCGCCAGCAAAAATTCGAGCTCCCGTTTCCCCATTTGAAAACCATCCGACGACGCGTTTTGATAAATGCGGTTCATATCGCACAACAGCTCTTCCGAAATCAATTCCGGAAGCAAATAGGCGCCGTAGAGCTTCGACTGGGCATTTAAAACCCCTTCCAGATATCCTCTGAGGTATCCGTTTAACGGCCTGGTAAAATGCAGATATTCGGTCTGGTACAAAGTCCCCAGCATGGAAATCCGGTGACGCGTTTTTTGTTTGCCAGCGGCAATCTTTTGCTCGAACCATTTGATATCTGCGGCCAATGGAAGGCTCTTTGCCGCAATCCCCATATTTTGATACGCCTCGGCCTGTCCCCTGTCAAAAAAATAAAGGACGTTGCTGGAGTGTTTCATCTTCTCAATATTCCGAATATGCACCGGAGAATCATAGATCCAGGCAATATATGGAATCCCGAATTCCTCACAAACATCGGAAATCAAAGGCGAAAAATTGACCGAAAAAACTTTTCCATATTCTCCCTTGCCGATTATGCCACGAAACCGCTCCAAAAATTTCTCATCCTGTTCCCAATCGCGAAACTGATAAAAAAACGTGCCATAATCGATGCCAAGCGCTTGCAGAGCACTTGAAATCCCATGATTCATAAATGATTTCCACTGAAAAAACAATACTTTATCCCGATACATCGTCTGCACTCCCCATCCAACATTCGTAACTTTCAAAGCCGCATAAAAATGCGGCAATTCGGCCTGCGCCGCGTCCATCCACCAGCTTTTTCATTCGGGAAACGTATTCCCTGCGCATATCGCTATGAGTCTGATACAGGCGCAGGCTCTTTAAAATTTCACAGACAATGCCAGGATTGTCCCGCGCATCCCCTGCATACAGCATGATCCGATGCCTGGCCGCCTCCTTTGCAAACCCCGCCTGATTGTCCGCAAAGCTAAAACAAACCGTTGGGACACCGGACGCACACAACTCAAATAAGGTAACGCCGCCGGCAGAAACAGCCATTTCACATCTGCGCATAAAATATTCCATATTGTTGATATTTTTATGCAGCCGGATACGCGGTGTTTGCCTGGCCATCGCCTGTAAGTAATCCTCATGCATATTCATGCTGCCCACAATCACATCAAAGCAGTACTCCAAAAAAGCTTCCTCCAAAAGCAGCCGCTGCAGTAGTTTCCCCGTCAGGTTCTCCGGATCCGTCCCCCCTGTTGTCAGCAAGATGCTTTTTTCCCTTTCCCGCTCCGTCTTGCCGTCCGCAAATTCTTCCCGCAGCGGCACATACTGCATCCCCTCCAACACAACGGTATCCTGCATGGCGTATCTTTCCCGATACCCGGATTCTCCGGGCCACTTCGCGTAACGCAGCACAGCAGAAACAGGATACACTTCCCGCTCCATATCATCCAGATACAATACGGGCACCCGCCGATTCAGCCGCCTTAAATAAGCCGCAGTCGCCTGATAGGAATCGACGACCAGATAGCGGATCGGTTCCCTGGCAAGAATTTCATACAACGTTTCTTCCTCTGATTCCATGGCGTCCCATCGACTGTGCAAAATCCGGTAGGAAAAGCGCTTTTCTTTTAAACGGAGCGTTTCTTTTTCTTCAGCCAGCAAAAACAGACAATCCTCTCCCCGTTTTTTACATTCTGTCGCAATCGCCATACAACGCATCAAATGCCCGGTTGCAATTTTTTCATTCGCATCTACACGGAAACCAATCATCTTATCCTCCGTTCCTGTCAATTTTTCCGCACTGCCCGAATGACAAACTGCATCACGCGAAATAGTCCTGTATCAGCAATTCCTGACATATGCAAAACCTGATCGGCCAACGCCCGATCTGTTTCCATAAAGCTATCATCCAACACCCGTATTTCTCTGTTGACCTGAAAACCATTCTGTTCAAACAGGGCAAACGCCGTATCCCGGGTAAAAAAGCGAAGATGTGTTTTATCCAAAATGCCGGCTTCCTGATACTTGACGTCCCCTTTCAGCAAACCTAAAACCACGGACATATGCATGACGTTTGAAATGCTCGCAATGATGCAGCCGTCTCTTTTTAAATAGGGGAATAAACGTTGTAACGTCCGCTCCGGTTCTCGTAACTGTTCCAATACATCTCCGAATAAAATACAGTCAAAGCTTTCCTTTTCATAGGGCAGCTCCATTCGTTCAATATCCCCTTGCAAGATATCCGCTATACTGCGGCCAATTTCGACAACCTCCGATACAGATTCCACTCCTTTTACAACCGCGTACGGCCACAACGAATCGATCCGAGCCAACGTGGCTCCGCAGCCACAACCCACTTCCAGAACATGGATTGGAGCATCCTGACTGTCGTCGATTAATGCAATCATTTCTTTCCGGACAAAACTATAATACTCTATATCGAATCCCCACTTATCCAACATTTTCTGCTTATTCACCCGAAGCTGCCTGATTTTATCGTTTGGATGAAAGCTGGCGCTGCCATAATGTATCACAAAACTGTTTTTACACAGCCGCTGCCGGTAACCCGCTTTTGCCAAACGCAGGCCTAAATCCGTATCTTCATAATATCCGGGACTAAACCGCTCGTCAAACATCCCAATCTGTTCTATAATTCCATGACGCAGCAGCAAAGAAAAACCTCCCAAATAAATTTTGTTCTCATACGGATTTTGGCATGGAACGTTACATTTTATGGCATAATTGCGCCAATCTTCTATGGAGTAGCCTTCTTTTTGCACGGACTGCCCGTTTCCGGCGTAATTGGTCACGCTGCCTGCGGCTCCCACCTGCGCCGACTCATAGAGTCCCATTCGCAGGCAAAAAATACTGTTCGGCTGTATTTCCACATCATTGTTTAAGAGCAGAATATCATTGTCGCCCGCAGCTTTGATCCCCTGATTGCTCCCTTTCGGAAAACCGACGTTTTCTTCATTGCGAATCAAAACCAGATCCGGCTGTTGTAAAAGCCACTCATAAATCCCGTCAGAAGAAGCGTTATCCACCACGATGATCCGATAGGTGTCTGGGTGATTATTACGCCGAATACTCTCAATACACCGAATGCATATTTCTCGGATATTATACGATAAAATCACAATTGACACCGGACGCATAGAAAACTCCCTGTGCTGCCTTAGCGCTTCCTTTTCCTGTTGTATGATATTTTTATCCGCCGCATCCTGGCAGTAAAATTCGGCATTTTCCATACATAAATAGGCCTGATCGATATTTCTCTCTTTTAAAGCCAAACCCAACATATAATAAAACGCATAATTTCTGTAATCGCTTTTTAATCCCGTATAAATCCATTTCAGTGTTGGAACTGTATGATCCTGTTGCAGAAAAAAATGACTTAATTTTCTATACACCTGTTCTTTATATCGGACATAACGCTCCAACGTCTCCCGGACTGCATACACAGAAAAATGCGCCTGCAAAAACGCTTGTTGATCTCCCAACTCATCCGCGTCATATTCAATTCGCTTTAACGCATATTTTAACAAGCGCAATCGGTAAAGCGACTGCTCCGCCCGAAACGGACAATCCAAAAAGCGTTTGGCAGACGAATGCTTTTCTTCCAACCTGTCAATTTGCAGGATCAGCTCATATTCCCGTAAAAAGAATAGCTCCTGATCCTTGATCTCCCGGAAGATCTCCCGCAATTCCAAAATCTTTCCAGCTGCAAATAAACCCGCCACTTGCTTGCGGATCTCGCCCTTTTCCTGATCCAGAACCGACCAATTGAGTTCCCGGATTTGAAAATCGCCCATATCCCGATATTCGATTAAAAACTTTTTTCGGTACGCATCATAACCCTTCCTATCGTTATAAGCACAATCATGATAACACCAAGGCTCCTTCTGAAACGGAACCGCCACCCGGTATCCCGCCCGTTTAAATTCCATGCATTGGGAAATATCATAAAAATCCCAGCCGTCAA
>CAOJLW010000142.1 GCA_948438565.1 uncultured Lachnospiraceae bacterium
CGAAACGCGCACGACTTCTTTTCGAATTATTCACATTTCTAGTCAGAAATATTACATTTATTACAAAAATGTTACAGTCAGATAATAACATAGCAATATATATTTGTCAACCCAGAATTTTTTAACGCAAGCAAAAACATCTGTAACCGTATGTTTACAGTAATTTACATATACAAGAGGGAGCGTCGTAAAACAACGAACTTATCAGCTGTTTTGCGATACTCCCTCTCTACGTTTTGAATTATTTAACATGAATTTTAAGAACGGCCTTTTTACCATTGTAGGTCTTAACGGTAATCACGGCATCCCCCTTCTTTTTTGCCGTCACTTTTCCAGTCTTAGATACAACTGCCACAGACTTTTTATTGGAAACATAGGTCATTTGATAACTCGCGGTATGCTTGGAAAGTTGGGGTATGATTTGAAATTTCTTTCCTGCTTGCAGCGTGATATCATTGGCATTCAAGCTGATCTTACCCGGTTTCTTCTTCACAGTCACCTTTACTGCAACCTTCTTCCCATTGAAAGATCGGATCGCAACGCGGCAGATTCCTGTTTTCTGAGCCGTCAGCATACCTTGCGCATTTACTTTTACTTTTTTGTTGGAAGGCTGATACGTGAGTCTGATATCCTTCGCGCCCGACGGATAGACGGCCGCCTCAATCTGCACCTTTTCACCAACGCCCACTGTCATTTCCTTCGTTGAAACCAATACTTTTTGAACCTCGATCCGTTTTTCCAATGCTTCCACTGTCAACTGTAAGTTCGCCGCTTTTCCACTAACTGACGACACCGTAATCCATGTTTTTCCGGCTTTTTTCGCTATCACTTCCCCGATATCCGATACCTCTGCCACAGTATTGTCGCTGCTTGTATAAGAAAGCGATTTATTCGACGCATTGAGCGGAAGAATTTCCGCTTCGAGCCGGTATATCTCTCCCACTTTCAGCGTCTTAACCGTTTCGGAAAGCCGTATTTCTGCAACCTCGACGGGCGGCCTGGCTCCTGCGTTCACAATCAGTTGCAGCGTTGCGATCTTACCGTTCGCAGACGACACTGTAATTCTTGTAGAACCTGGTTTCTTTGCCGTCACCTCTCCGGTATCTGACACTTCCGCTACCGTATCGTTGGCAATCCCATACGAAAGCGACTGATTCGTCGCGTCCGACGGTAAGACTTCCGCCTCAATCTGATAGAGTTCTCCAACCTTCAACGCTTTCACCGTTTCAGAAAGCTTCACTTCTATTACATCGATATCGAAATTCCACGGTTCGGCCTTCCAATCATTTTCTGGAAAGCTTGCAACAGCAAAATTCTCTGCGCCTTTTCCTGCGACGTTCCAAGCCGCCTGCAACGATATGGACGGCAACAGCCATAAGACGCTCATGGCCACTGCAACCCCGTTACGCAAAACATTGCGCAAACCTTTTTTTCTCAAAATCCGTTCCTCCTTGGATATTATAAGATACTTCTAATATACTATATACCCTCTCGGATTGCAATCACGCTCCGCAAAACATTGTCGTCTTTTTTGAATCAAAAAGGGCAAAACCAAAACCCCGGTTCCGCCCTTTTTTACAACAATTACAACCTTTTTAGCAATTCTTCTCTCTGCGCCTCAAACCCCGGTTTTCCGAGCAAAGCAAACATATTTTTCTTGTAGCTTTCCACGCCCGGCTGATTAAACGGATTCACTCCTAAAAGATAGCCGCTGATCCCTACCGCAAATTCAAAGAAATAAAATAACTCCCCTAAGCAGAACTCATCCTGCTTTGGAATTTTTATCATCAAGTTTGGTACATTACCGTCAGTATGAGCAAGGATTGTCCCATTCATCGCGTTTTTGTTGACAAAATCCATATCCTTTCCGGCCAGATAATTCAATCCGTCCAAATCTACCGACTCCTCTTCAATCACTACGTTCCCTCTGGCATCTTCGATATTCATTACGGTTTCAAATAAAATCCTGGCGCCATCCTGGATAAACTGCCCCATAGAGTGCAGATCCGTTGTCAGATCTACAGACGCTGGGAAAATCCCCTTCTGATCTTTGCCCTCGCTCTCGCCGTACAACTGTTTCCACCATTCGGATACATAGTGCAGGCACGGCTCATAATTGGCCAAAACTTCAATGGATTTTCCTTTTCGAAGCAAAATACTGCGGACTGCCGCGTACAGCATCGAATCATTTTCTTCGAATTTTTTCTCAAGCGCCAGCTTGCGGCCTTCCGCCGCACCGGCCATAAGCTGATCGATATCCGCTCCGCTTACCGCAATAGGAAGCAGGCCTACGGCCGTGAGAACGGAAAAACGCCCGCCAATATCATCCGGAACTACAAATGTCTCATAGCCTTCTTCTGACGCAAGGTTCTTTAACGCCCCTCTTGCCTGATCCGTCGTCGCATAAATACGTTTTGCAGCCTCCTCCTTTCCATATTTTTCTTCTAATTTTTTCTTAAAAATACGGAATGCAATTGCAGGCTCTGTCGTCGTGCCGGATTTTGAAATCACGTTTACCGAAAAGTCCCTGTCTCCGACTACATCCAGCAGACCTTCCAAATACGCGCCGCTAATGCTATTCCCTGCATAATAAATCTCAGGCGTCTTGCGCGCTTCTTTGGAAAGGTTGTTGTAGAACCCATGCCTTAAAAATTCAATTGCCGCTCTTGCTCCAAGGTAAGAACCGCCAATGCCGATTACCACCAAAACCTCTGAATCCGACTGAATCTTGGCCGCAGCTTTTTTAATCCTCGCAAACTCTTCCTTATCATAGTCCACAGGCAGATCAATCCACCCCAGAAAATCGTTGCCAGGGCCGGATTTGGAAACCAGCAGCTCTTTTGCGTCTTCTGCTAATTTTGCCATATAGCCAACTTCTTCTTCGCTGATAAATCCGGCTGCTTTTGAATAATCGAACGCCACTTTACTCATATGATACACTCCTTTGTCTTTTAATTCTGTACATCTTTTCTTCCTTATTTTAGCAAACACTTTTCCTGAGTTCAAGTCCCAGCTCTGTTAAAATACCTCAGAAATCACATCCATCAGCAACTTTGCATCCTCTGCCGTCTTTTGCGCTTCCTGTTGCTTTTTCAGTTCCTCCGACGTCCGATACACGGGGATTGGTCCCTCTTTTGCGGTTTCCTTTTCCTCCGGAACGGCATCCGGTACATCTTCTGACAAAACCACATCAAAATATTGCCGGATTTTCTTACAAATCTTATGTACTTCCCGTCTCATTCTGCTTACCTGAATTGCGATCAGCAGCAAAAAGAACAATACGACGCTCCCTGCCGCAATGGCAACGCTGATTGTATTTTCCCTTATGTAAAAATAAATTTGCTCCTGCAGCATAATGACGCCTCCTTTCCTTCTCTCTATTATAAAAGAAGGCAAAGGATTGGGAAAGGCCTCCATTCCCTGTTTTCACCGCAAGTTTTGACACTTTTTCTAACGCCGGCGACGATTCCTGTCAGTCAATGTCCTCTCGCGGTATAATATAGCCTGACAGACAGCAGCCAAAGCCTTCATTCACCGTCAAAAATCTGTGTCTGGATGTGGAGAGGACAATATCGCTCACCACGCCCGGGGATGTGATATCATGCTTGCCGCAAATCCAATATGTCCGGTCTTTTTCCTCAAATGTGCTTAATATCTGATAGTTCCAGTCCTCGCCGCTGCCGCAATTTGGTACGCTGATACCCCGAATTCTGGGACATATCCTCCAAAAACGCGCTACAATCTCCGATAGATAGCGATTTAAATTGGCATTCCCCAACATCAATATGCCGAACCTGGATTCCTTGATATCCCTGCCCTTGTGCCGCTGCATAGTATCATAATCTTTATTATGTATGCAGCTTATTGTACACATACAGCAGGTATCGCCATCATACCTCTGCCATGTCTTGCTGCATTCTTTTTCACAAAACTCTTTCTCCGTCATAAAACTTTCATTTTCATTGGGAAAAGCATAGAGCGGACCTTCAAACATCGTTACCGTCGTCGCTGGAGAATTTCCATATTTTCTGAGATATTCCTGAAGAAGCCGTTTCATTTGAATCGTATAGTCCTCATTTACATTGTCTGATGTTTGATGGATATTATCAATCGAACTGAAATATTCCCTGGTAAACATCGAAAGCGCCTGGATATCCAATCCATATACCCCAAAATAAAACAGCCATCCATTTTCTATGATATATCCTGCACGCACCACCGGAACCAGATATCCTTCCATTTCACGAATTAGCTGCAATGTACGTTGATCCGCCAGCTCAAAATGAAATCCGGATTCCAGTTCTTCTGGTTCCCGATTGATAATCTCTCCGTTTCCGTACAAGAAATAAATATTTTTTATGCCGTACCCTTTTAAAAATTGATAGGGATCCTGCAAAAAATGCATGAAATTCCTACCCGCTTTTCCAGCGCCATTGCCTTCTTCCACCAGCAAAAGCCTTTGAATCGGCGCCAAATACGGCAAGATCACCGTATTGATCATATGGTGTTTTAAAATATCCATCAACTTATTGATATATGCAGCCGTGTAACACCCCATCACCAAAATATCAATCGCCTCTGGAACCGTATGTTCCTCTGTATCCCTCCCCATGCCGTTTTTTTTCTTTTGATGCGTATTTCTACAATAGCTTCCGACCATATATAGGCAATTTGTGCTTTTATGCTTTTCTTTATCATAAACACTGCCCGTATGCAATAGGCCGCCATTTTGATTTTCAAATAAATAACGAAAATATCTTCCACGCATATTCCCTGCGTCTCCCCTTCTCAAGCATATCTTGTTTCACTGTTGTGTATCTATCATTTTAATGTATCTTTTCGTTTTTACAAGTCTTTTCTTGACTTTTTGAACGGAGCGTATAATATAGTTAAATATCAGCGAGAAAGGAAATAGGTATTTTATTATGAAAAAAATCGTCTTAACCGGCGGCGGCACTGCTGGGCATGTTACGCCAAATATTGCCTTGCTCCCCCGTCTTTTGCAGTTGTCCTATGAAGTCAGCTATATCGGATCTTACCATGGCATCGAAAAAGAACTGATTGAAGCCGAACAAATCCCATACTATGGGATCTCCTCCGGCAAGCTTCGCAGATATCTGGATTTTAAAAATCTTTCCGATCCATTTAAGGTCATCAAAGGTCTTGGGCAATCTATCCGCCTCCTGGGAAAATTAAAACCGGATATTATATTTTCCAAAGGCGGCTTTGTCTCGGTTCCGGTGGTTTTAGCGGCAAGGCTTCGTCACATTCCCGTTATTATACATGAATCGGACATTACGCCGGGTCTTGCCAACAAAATTGCCATTCCCGCAGCAAAAAAAGTTTGCTGTAATTTTCCGGAAACCTTAAAATACCTCCCCAAAGAAAAAGCCGTCCTGACTGGTTCTCCCATCCGCCGGGAATTGCTATCCGGAAACCCGGATCATGCCCGTTCCTACTGCCATTTCCACAATAGGCAACCGGTACTGCTTGTCATCGGCGGAAGCACAGGCTCCAAAAAAATTAACGATACCATACGCGCACAGCTCCCAGTCCTTTTAAAAGAATTTCAAGTAATACACCTGTGTGGTAAAGGCAATCTGGAAAACTCTCTGATGGACACGGATGGCTACGCACAATTTGAATATATTAGCCAACAGCTTCGAGATATGTTTGCATTAGCGGATATCGTCATTTCCCGCGCAGGAGCCAATGCCATCTGTGAACTGCTCGCGCTTCGTAAACCGAATATTCTAATCCCGCTTTCTGCCGCCGCCAGCAGAGGCGACCAGATTTTAAACGCAAAATCCTTTGAAAAGCAGGGTTTTTCATACGTGATAGAGGAAGAAGCTCTCTCTGCAAACAGCCTTCTGACCGCAATTCATACCGTTTCCAACGAAAAAGCCGCCTATATCTCGGCCATGCAAAA
>CAOJLW010000143.1 GCA_948438565.1 uncultured Lachnospiraceae bacterium
GCTTAACACCTCTTCTCCCACTGCAAACACATCCTGCTCCCCGGCAAAGGACATCTCAAAATCCAATTGGTAAAATTCCCCCGGCGAACGATCCGCCCGCGCGTCCTCATCGCGGAAGCACGGCGCAATTTGAAAATATTTATCGATTCCCGATACCATCAAAAGCTGCTTATACTGCTGCGGCGCCTGCG
The DNA here is from genome assembly GCA_948438565.1 of uncultured Lachnospiraceae bacterium. GTDB lineage: Bacteria > Bacillota > Clostridia > Lachnospirales > Lachnospiraceae > Roseburia_B. The sequence goes on from CAOJLW010000143.1 coordinate 192, forward strand.
GCAAGGCATAAAACTTGCCTTTATATTTCCTGGACGGCACAATAAAATCCCGTGCGCCTTCCGGCGAGGACGCGCAGAGGATCGGCGTCTGGATTTCCACAAAACCCATTTCGGTCATTTTTTCCCGCAAATAGGCAATCACCCTGGAACGAAACAAAACGTTATCCAGCGCCTTCCGGTTGCGTAAATCCAGATACCGATATCGAAGCCGCACATCCTCCCTGACTTCCCGGCTGGTCTGAATGTCAAACGGCAGCGGCCGGTATACGTCGCCTAAAATACGGATCGTATGCGCCTCTAACTCAATGGTTCCGGTCAGAATTTTGGGATTGTAAGTCTCTGCGTCCCTTTTTTCAATCACGCCTGTAATCGAAAGCGCCTGCTCCTTACGGACGCCCTGTAGCAGCTCGCCGTCGCGGATTACAATCTGCATCACGGCATACATATCCCGCAAATCCAAAAAAGAAACGCCTCCATGATCCCGGATATTTTCTACCCATCCGGCTATTTTTGCCTCTTTGCCAATATCCGCTTCGCTGATGTGGTTTAATGTCATATCTCTGTAACTGTTACCCATTTCACATTCTCCTTTCCTGCCTGATTCCGGGATCCTGCTGCCTGCACAACAAAAAACCCCGGAATACTGTTTTTGGTATTCCGGGGCGAATAATTGAAATTATCCGCGGTACCACCCGCATTGAAAGATGTAAAACCTGCTGTCATCTTCCCACTCTTGATGCTTAACGCGCACAACGTACCGGCCTACTTGGAAACTGTGCATCCGTATTCAACCGATCTGCTCCGGAGTGTTCCCGCTATAGCCTCTTCCAAACAACGCTCTCAGCCGGTGACGTTGTATTTCTGTCGGCGCCTGGATATAGGAGTCTCCTTCATCGCTTTTCTTCTTTATTATGATAAAGTTATAGCACAATTTTTTTTTGAATGCAAGTATTTTTTTCCCTGTTTCTTTTCGGCTGGTTTTGCGGTATAATTTTTTTAACCAATTCAAAATAAGATAGACTGCCCTCAGTGGATCCAGAAAGGGCAGCATCCAGGAGAAAACATGATTTCAGTTCCCATGCGTACTACAGGGGCCTATGACCGCACTACCATATTATCCATTAATCGGCCCACCAAACACAATACGACGCAGACACAAGCTGCGCCGTCGTCCGGACATACCGCCAGCGCGCCGCAGACACGGCAGGCCGCGCGCGCACAGTCCGTCCCGCCGCAAACGGCGCTCCATCCCATCCCAGCGCTGATAAAGCCTATACAAAAAGGCCAGAAAGCTCCGCTTGGCCTTCCGCAAGCCATTCGCACCGTCAAGGCCTGTTTTGGATGGAATACCAAAAATCCGGCCTGCGATGTGGACGTCTCCGCTTTTTTACTCGGAAGCAACGGCAAAGTCCTGGGCGATTCGTGGTTTGTCTTTTATGGACAGACCGCCAGTCCCGACCAAAGCGTCGTATGGAAAACGGCGCAGGGAATCGATCGGGAAATCCTGACCATTGATGTTGCATCGATACATCCAAGCGTTCAAAAAATTGTTTTCGTCCTGACCATCCATGAAGCGCTGCAGCAGCATCTTCATTTTGGCATGATGCAAGACGCATATGTCCGCATTCTGGCTTCTGACGGCCACACGGAACTTGTCAGTTATCCGATGACCGAATACTATTCCAATGTGATATCCATGATGATTGGAGAAATCTACCGCTATAACGGCGCCTGGAAATTTAACGCCGTCGGCAACGGCATTGCCAGAGATTTGGCAGGACTTTGCGCTTTATACGGCGTGCAAGTAATTGATTAGGAGGAAAAAATATGCTAACGTTTGAAACTGTCAATGAATTAACCTTAAAAGTCATATGCTCCGGCAACGACGTTTTGTTTACCAAAGCCGGCTCGTTTATTGCCGGGGACAGTCCCAACGGCAAAAACTATAAATTTGAAAAGGCGCTGCTTGGGCCGCAGAGCAACCTTGTCCAGGCTGCGTTAGGCTCCATCCTGCGCCGTGCGACCGGAGAAAATCTCCCGTTAATGAAAGTAACGATGCAGGGAGATTCGGTTACATATTATGCCAATCAAAGCCAGCACGTCGTCGTATATCATCTCGCCGTCGGCGAAACCGTGTCCGTAGAATCGGAAAATATCCTGGCTTTTACGCAGGACTGCAAATACACGGTTCGCTTTATCGGATGCGGCGTGGTTTCCCAAAAAGGTCTGGCCACCTCGACATTAACGGGCGCCGGCAGCCAGGCCTACGTCGCCATTTTAACCGACGGCAACCCGATTGTCCTAAGCAACGCTCAAAGCCAGCGTACCATTGTCGTGGATCCGGACGCCGTCATTTGCTGGATGGGACAAAACGGATACTGCGATCCGCAGATCAAAATGGACTTATCCTGGAAAAACCTGATCGGGCAGGCCTCCGGAGAATCCTACTCGTTTGAATGGCACGGCGGCCAGTCCGTATCCGTCGTGATTCAACCTTCGGAACGGACAGAAGGCATCCGCATTAGCATGGACTAAAACAAAACCCGTTATTTTTGCCATCTACAGAATACGATATGCCGGTTCCCTGCCCTATCAAGCGCATTGGCCAGGGAACAAAGGCCGTCCGGACTGCCCGGCTGCGCGTCGCTTAAAATCCAAACCTGATCATATTGAGCCAAATCATAAAGAAACGTCCGACGTTTCTGATCATACAAACTGGCTAATTCATACCGGGCGTGCAGCGGATAGTCCGGCTCCGCGCTGACGGCGATTGGACTTCTGGTCGTAGCATGATACTGCACCGATATGCCAAGCGCTTCCATCCGCCAGGCGACATATAGCGCCGGATACATAAATTCCTCGGAGCCAAGCGTCAAAAATCGCTGCCCTGCACAAGCCGTTATCTGTTCCCGCAGCTGTTCCCATAACCGTTCGCACGCCATATCATATTCTTTTCCCGCCACGCACCGCCTTGCATCCAATAAGCCGGTCGCCGATAACGTCCGTACCGGGCGGCCTGGCGCAATCTCTTTTTCATAATATTTCCCGTCTCCCCGGCTTGCCGCCGCCCGATCCGCATAGGCGTCATGATCCGTTTTCACCAGATACTGCAAATCAATTCCATAAGCTGCATACTTTGCCTGCGCCGCGCAATCCATCCCGTTTAACAGGGAGGCTGCCGCAAATTGAAACCGTCCCGGATAATCCCTGTTTAAAATAGTGATAATATTAAAAATCGTATTGCCCGTTGTAATTTCATCCTCCACAAACACGATCCGATCCACTTTTTCGGCCACAGCGTCCAAATCCTCCCGTACCAGCTTCTGCTCTGTCGCATGGCTGTGAGATTCTGTAAAATACACATAATGGACGCCGTCTATCTCCTCCCTGGTCGTCTGCATATACCAGGTATGCAGTTTTACGGCCAGCCTTGCCCCAATCGCCGTGGCGGTTTCCGCAAAACCCACAAGCAACAAACGTTCCTTGCCATAGGCGCAGGCAACCTTGTCCGCCAAAACGTCAAACATCTCCATCGCTGCGCTTGGAGATACCGGTATATGCTTTCCTTGCAGCCGATTGACGACTAAATAACCTCGTTTGGGATTATTTTCCCGTTTTGCAATTCGTACTAATGTCTGTTCCGTATACATAGCCACCTCATTTTACGCTTTCTACATAACCAAAAAGTGTGCGTTACAACGCACACTTTTACCGGAATACGTCCTATTCCCCTGTTTCTAATAATTCCAAAATCGATAAAAAACCGATGTTTCCCATCCAAAGGCCGGCCTGATAAGCGGCTGCGGCTTCGCTCCATTGCCCGCTTGCCGCTATCCGTTCCTGCTGCGCCCTTTGCACAGCCGCTTTCTTATCTAAGATTTCTTCATTCTGCTCCAACAGCTTTTCCCTTCGTCTTTTACGTCGTTCCCAAAAACCTTCCTCTTCCTCCGGGAAAATCCTGCTGCCGCCGCCAAAGCTCCTGCCATAGGATTCCTCCTCCGAAGCCCCAAAATGTAAAACCGCATAATTCTGACACCCAAATGGATCCCGTGCAGAAAAATTCTGGCGGATCGCGCTTAACACGCGCTGTTCATATGCCGGATCCCGCTTCATCGCTTCAAAGCCGCTGTCTGTAATCTCAATATGCCACTGCCAGCCGGCCTGCGTCGGATGCATCGGAATCCGGAAAATCTTATCGTAGATATACTGTTTATATTCGTCCATGGTCATATCGGCCGCAGCAATTGCCCCGGCTGACGCCACGCCTTTTGCATTGTCTCGTTCCGCTATTTTTTCCATCAGCTTATGGCTAAAATCTGGCCCGCCGGCTTGCTTGCCGTCTCCCAGGCATTTGGCCCACTGACGATATGTTTTCGTCATAGGATTAACGTCTATCGTATACATCCGTTTTCGCCCCTTTCTCTGCAAGATACTCTAATATATGTATCGGCAAAAAAAGTCCTGTTTGCAATTGGACTGCGCTCAATTGGCAAATTTGTGTCATCAAACGCCATCTTCCGGCTGTATTACGGAAGCTCCCGGATACATTTGCGAAGCGGCAAAATCATGGATGGCGATACAGACAGTTCGTCCATGCCCATTTTTACAAATTCTGCGGTCAGCTCCAAATCCGCTCCCAATTCGCCGCAGATACCGGCCCATTTACCATATTTGTGAGCGCTGTCTACAATCATCTTGAGCATCCGCAGAATCGCTTTATGGTGTGGATTATAAAAATCGTCCAATTTTTCATTCTGCCTGTCAATCGCCAGCGTATATTGCGTCAAATCATTCGTGCCGACGCTAAAGAAATCCACCATCTGCGCCAGTTCATCGCTAATCATCACGGCCGCCGGCGTCTCAATCATAATCCCCTGCTCCGGTTTCTTAAACGGCACGCCCTCTTTTTCCAGCTCCTGTTCCACTTCTGCTACAATCGCATAGATCTGTTCCACTTCTTCCGTCGAAGTAATCATCGGATACATAATCGAAAGGTTGCCGTACATCGTCGCGCGTAACAGCGCGCGCAGCTGCGTCTTAAAAATATCCGGCTGTTTTAAGCAAATGCGGATTGCACGATAGCCAAGCGCCGGATTGTCCTCTTTGCCCAAGTTAAAATAATCCACCTGTTTGTCCGCGCCGATATCTAACGTACGGATAATGACTTTCCGTTCTCCCATCGTCTGCAACACCTGACGATAAGCCTGAAGCTGCTCCTCTTCTGTCGGGAACGAATCCCGTCCCAAATACAAAAATTCACTGCGGAACAACCCGATGCCGCCCGCGTCGTTTTCCAGCACATATCCGACGTCGCCCACGCCGCCGATATTGGCGTAGACATTGATCTTTCGACCGCTCAGCGTCACATTCTCCTGGCCTTTTAATTCTTGTAACAGACGCAGCTTCTCTTTCTCCTGTTCTATGCGTTGCGCCACTTCCTCACAGACGAATGCATTCGGTTCAAAAATAACCTCGCCCTTGATTCCGTCTACCACCGCCTGCGTGCCCGTTTCAATTTTATCCAAATCCAACGGCACGCCAATCAACGCCGGAATATTCATCATACGCGCCAAAATAGAGGTATGGGAATTGGCCGATCCATGCACGGTGACAAACGCCAGTATTTTTTCTTTATCCATCTGTACCGTTTCACTGGGACTTAAATCGTCCGCAACAATAATCGAAGGCTCTTTAAAATCAAAGTCATTATCCGTGCGTCCGCTT
>CAOJLW010000144.1 GCA_948438565.1 uncultured Lachnospiraceae bacterium
TCTGTAAAGGCATCATTGCCGTTATCTCCGCTTCAACGGTTTGAAGTATTAAATTCTAATATATCATATCACACAAACGCTGAACTGTCAATAGGCGTCTGAGTGATGTCCGGATATCCTACAATGGGTTCAATCATTTCTCACATTTTAACTTGCATTTTCTCCCCAGCCGATCTATAATAAACAAAACTAAATACACGGGAGCTTGTAATACAGGCTGAGAGGAAGGTGTGACCTTCGACCGTTTTACCTGATTTGGATAATGCCAACGTAGGGATATGGATATGTAAAACAGAGCAAATATACCAGATCGGGCGTATTTGTTCTTTTTTTATAAAAAATGGAGGGAAAAGTATGATTCACTGTTTGGAAAAAGTAAGGGAAACAAACCCGCTGGTGCATAATATTACAAATTATGTAACCGTAAACGATGTGGCCAATGTATTGCTGGCCTGCGGGGGCAGTCCGATTATGTCGGATGAACCGGAGGACGTGGCGGATATCACCGCTATCTGCGGAGGCTTATGTATCAATATCGGCACTTTAAATCAGCGTTCGATTGAGGGGATGAAGATTGCCGGCGCCAAGGCAAACGAGCTGGGACATACCGTTTTATTGGATCCGGTCGGGGCGGGCGCAAGCGCGCTGCGCACGAATACGGCGATTGATTTGATGGAAACGATAAAATTTGACGTGATTCGCGGCAATGTATCGGAATTAAAGACGCTGGCTTTTGGCGCCGGAACGACCAAAGGCGTGGATGCGGATACAGCCGATGCGGTTACGGAGGAAAATCTCGATCGTATGGTGGCGTTTGTCAAGGATTTTGCCCATAAGACGGACTGCGTAATTGCGATGACAGGCGCTATAGATTTGGTGGCGGATGCAGAGAAATGTTATGTAATTCGCAATGGCCGTCCGGAAATGGGAAAAATTACAGGGACAGGCTGTCAGCTTTCCGGTCTGATGACGGCATTTGTAACCGCAAACCCCGATCAAAAGCTAAAAGCAGCCGCGGCAGCCGTCTGTGTTATGGGAGTGGCCGGAGAAATCGGCTATCGAAATTTAAAAGACGGGGAGGGCAACGCTTCCTATCGCAACCGAATGATAGACGCTATATACCATATGGACGCCGCTGCCTTAAAAAGGGAGGCACATTATGAGATGCGATAGAGAGGATTTGCTGCTCTATGCCGTTACGGATCGCGCCTGGCTGCATGGCATGACGTTATATGAGCAGGTAAAACAAGCGTTGTGCGGCGGAGCAACGTTTATCCAGCTTCGGGAAAAAGAATTGTCTGCGGATCGTTTTTATTCGGAAGCCGTGGAATTAAAAAGGTTGTGCCAACAATACCGTGTGCCGTTTGTAATTAACGATCATGTGGATATTGCGTTGAAAATGGATGCCGACGGCGTACACGTAGGACAGAGCGATATGGAGGCGGGCGATGTCCGAAAGCTATTAGGCGAGGATAAAATATTGGGCGTTTCGGCGCAAACGGTGGAGCAGGCGGTTCGTGCAGAGCGAAATGGGGCCGATTACCTTGGCGTGGGCGCGGTTTTTCCAACTGGATCGAAAGCGGACGCCGTAGAAGTGAGTCGTAACACATTAGAGGATATTTGCAAGGCAGTGCGTATTCCGGTCATTGCAATCGGTGGGATTGGCAGCGCAAATATTCTGGAATTGACAGGCAGCGGCATTTGCGGCGTGGCGGTTATCAGCGCGATTTTTGCTCAAAAGGACATCTGTGCCGCCACGGCAGAATTAAAGACGCTGGCCGGAAAAATGGTCGGCCTATGATGCGGGGAGCTATTTTTGATGCGGATGGGACGCTTTTAGACTCTATGCCGATCTGGGAGTCATTGGGGATCCGATTTTTAACGGGACTTGGCGTGGCTTGGCAGCCGGATTTACAGGAAATTTTGTTTCCGATGTCTCTGGAAGAAAGCAGCGCCTATATGAAAAGAGAGTATCAACTGTCATTTTCCGAGGAGAAGATCCAAGAAAAAATTCTTTTGATCCTTGCCGATTTTTATCGATACGAAGTCGCGTTAAAGCCGGGAGTAGAGGAGTTTTTAGAGCGTTTATCTAAAAAGGGCGTTTTGATGGCGATTGCTACGACCGGCGATCGGCGACTATTGGAGGAGGCGTTAGAAAGACTCAAGGTTCGCTCTTATTTTCAGGAGATTTTTACCTGTACAGAGTTACATACGACAAAAAAGGAACCGTATATCTATTGGAAAGCGGCAGCCTCTTTGGGGTGTAAGCCACAGGATACCTATGTGTTTGAAGATGTTCTGCACGCGGCGTTATCTGCAAAAAGAGGAGGGTTTTATACGGTGGCCGTTGAGGATGCGGCAAGTGCAAGGGATAGAGAAAAAATCAGGCAAGAGACGCGGTATTATATGACCGATTTTTCTGATTTTGAAAGTTTTTGGCGGGTTACGTCAGTACACAAATAAGAGGGATAGGATTGCATCAAAGCAATCCATACCAAGCGGCAGATTGGGGGCACCACCTTTTGTCGCTATAGAAAATTAATGCGAAGAATGGGAGGAAAGACAATGAGAACAGCATTAACAATCGCTGGAAGCGATTCCAGCGGAGGCGCCGGTATTCAGGCGGATATTAAGACAATGACTATGAACGGCGTATTTGCAATGAGCGCGATTACGGCATTGACTGCGCAAAACACAACCGGCGTAACAGGGATTATGGAGGTTACTCCTGAATTTTTGAGGGAACAAATGGACAATGTGTTTCGTGATATCCGTCCGGACGCGGTTAAAATCGGCATGGTATCTTCAAGCGGATTGATTGGAGGCATAGCGGATGGACTGTCGGCATACAATGCGGACAATGTGGTCTTAGATCCGGTTATGGTGGCGACGAGCGGCGCAAGGCTGATTAGCGAAGAGGCAATCGTCACGTTAAAAGAAAGGCTGCTGCCGCTTGCCGATTTGGTAACGCCCAATATTCCGGAAGCGGAAATTCTGGCCGGGATGGCAGTCAAAGACGATCGGGATATGATCCAAGCGGCGGAAAGGATTAGCAGCGCCTATGGCTGCGCCGTATTGTGCAAGGGTGGACATCAGCTGAACGACGCCAATGATTTGTTGTTTGCAGACGGCAAGTACGAATGGTTTTTAGGCAGGCGCATTGACAATCCAAATACGCATGGGACTGGCTGTACTTTATCCAGTGCCATTGCATCCAATCTGGCAAAAGGGTTTTGCCTTTCGGATGCCGTGCGTCGCGCCAAGGACTATATTTCCTGCGCCCTGGCGGCAATGTTGAATCTGGGGGCAGGGAGCGGCCCGATGAATCATGCGTTTGCCCTCAATGGTGAATTTGCAAAGGAGGCCATATAAAATGGAAAAAAAACAAACTTCAATTTTTGAAAATTCCCTGATATGGTTTGGCGCGGGCGTGTCGATTGCAGAAATTCTGACCGGAACTTATTTTGCCCCCTTGGGTTTTCAAAAAGGCCTTCTTGCTATTTTATTGGGGCATTTGATAGGATGCAGTATGCTGTTTTTGGCGGGATATATTGGCGCTAAAACGCGTAAAAGCGCGATGGAAACCGTAAAAATGAGTTTTGGTCAAAAGGGCGGCTTGCTGTTTTCGCTGTTAAATATTTTACAGCTGGTCGGTTGGACGGCGATTATGATCTATGACGGCGCTTTAGCTGCCAATGGGATCTGGGAAGCTGGAGAATGGGTTTGGTGTCTGCTGATTGGCGGCTTGATTGTGCTTTGGATTTTTATTGGGATTCAAAATCTCGGTAAGGTGAATACGGTGGCAATGACTGCGTTATTTCTTTTGACGTTGGCGCTTAGCGTTGTGATTTTCCAAAACGGCGGAGCGTTGGGCATGACCGGGGACGGTATGACGTTTGGAGCTGCTGTCGAGCTTTCGGTAGCGATGCCCCTTTCCTGGCTGCCGTTGATCAGCGATTATACCAGGGAAGCGAAACGGCCGTTTCAAGCGACGCTTGCAAGCGCTGTGGTGTATGGCCTGGTAAGCTGCTGGATGTATGTGATTGGTATGGGAGCGGCTATTTTTACGGGAGAAAGCGGTATCGCGCAGATTATGGTCAAGGCGGGACTTGGAATGGCAGGCCTTATCATTATTGTGTTTTCCACGGTGACGACTACCTTTTTGGATGCATATTCTGCGGGGGTATCCAGTGAATCTGTATGTGCCGGTTTAAACGGAAAGTGGGTGGCGGTTGGCGCGGCTGTGCTGGGGACGATCGGCGCAATTGCGTATCCGATGGATAATATAATGGATTTTTTATATTTGATTGGATCGGTATTTGCGCCAATGGTCGCCATACAAATTGCAGATGTTTTTTTGTTAAAAAAAGACGACTGTCGTCAGCCGTTTGCAGTTCTTAATCTGGTGATTTGGGCGATCGGATTTGCCCTGTATCGGTATTTGATGGGAGTGGATATGATGGTCGGCAATACGCTGCCGGATATGTTGTTGACGGTTGCGCTTTGCCTTGTAGCGGATAAATTAAAAGCGGCCGTATTGCGATAGCGATTGCGGCAGCCGCGCTTTGGCGCGAGTGTGCGCTGTAGCGCACACTTTTTTAAAATGCGGTGGATTAGAGAAGCGGAATGCCGTGTTGTTCACAGAGGGCCGCCATTTCTTGGGGCCACAGGGAGGACTGTACTTCTCCGATATGCGCTTTTCGCAGGAAAAACATACAGATCCGGGACTGTCCGATTCCTCCGCCAATCGTAAATGGAAGCCTTCCTTCTAAAACGGCCTTTTGGAAAGGGAGTTCGGCGCGTTCGGGACAGCCGGCCTTTTCCAGCTGTGAAAGGAGAGCCTGCTTGTCTACCCGGATGCCCATGGAGGAGAGCTCTAAGGCAATGTCCAGTACCGGATAGTAGACCACGATATCTGCATTTAAGGCCCAGTCGTCATAATCCGGAGCCCTGCCGTCATGCGGTTTGCCGTTTGCTAGCGTATCTCCAATCTGCATAATGCATACGGCGCCCTTTTCTTTGGCAATGTTGTATTCCCGTTCTTTGGGAGAAGCGGAAGGATATCTTTGTTCCAGTTCCCGGGTGGTGATAAAGAAAATTTCATGGGGCAGGGTTTCTTCTATATAGTCGTATTGGATAGACATATATTTTTCTGTTTTACAAAGACACTTGTAAACGATACGCACGGTGTTTTGTAAGAAATCCAGCGTACGCTCTTCCTTTTGTATGATTTTTTCCCAATCCCATTGATCGACAAAAATAGAATGGATATTGTCCGTATCCTCATCGCGCCGGATGGCATTCATATCTGTATAAAGGCCTTCGCCTGTGGAAAAACCGTATTTTTGGAGGGCAAATCGTTTCCATTTTGCAAGAGAATGAACGACTTCGGCCTGCTTGTCGCCCTGTTCCTTGATGCCAAAAGATACCGGCCGTTCTATGCCGTTGAGATTGTCATTGAGACCGGAGGCAGGATCCACAAACAGAGGCGCGGAAACGCGGGATAAATTGAGACGCGTAGCTAAGAGGTTCTGAAAAAAATCTTTTACGGTTTTAATCGCAACCTGTGTGTCGTGCAGGTTGAGTGCGGAATGGTAGCCTTCCGGAATAATTATTTGGTTCATATTAGTAAGCTCCTTATGTATTTTTGCATTATTGTAACACAATGTTTTTTTAATAACAATGTGCAGAGAAAAAATCGTCCAGCAGCGGAAAAAGTTTGGGACTTTTGACAACATAGCTGAAATGGTTTTCGCCAGGCAGAATTTTTAATTCGGCGTCGGGGATTGCGGCGGCAATCCGTTTGGTTTCGCTCTGTTTGATGATATCATTGGCGCCGGCAAGCACCAGGGTTGGAATCGTGATTTTCGCAAGATCT
>CAOJLW010000145.1 GCA_948438565.1 uncultured Lachnospiraceae bacterium
TGCTCCGAACGCTCGATCGACTTTATATTTGGTTTGGTCACCGGATGCTTGGCCACAAAAATCGTACAGCAGTCCTCAAACGGCAGGATGCTGGTCTCATAGGCGTCTATTTTCTCTGAAATCGCTATAATTTCATGTTTGTCAAACCCGATGAGCGGACGGTACACCGGCATGGCGCATACGGCGTTGGTCGCCGCCAGCGACTGCATGGTCTGGCTTGCCACCTGGCCGATACTCTCTCCGGTCACAAGACCCAGACAATTGCTCTGATTGGCAAAATACTCCGCAATCCTCATCATATACCGGCGCATAATAATGGTCAGCTGCTCGTGCGGGCATTTCTCATAAATATAGAGCTGAATATCTGTGAAATTGACGATATGCAGATGAATCGGCCCCGTATAAGCAGATAAAATCCTGGCCAAATCCACCACTTTTTGCTTGGCGCGCTCACTGGTATAAGGCGGCGCATGGAAATAGACCGCATCGATGGCCACGCCGCGTTTGGCCGTCATATATCCTGCTACCGGACTGTCAATTCCGCCCGAAAGCAGCAGCATGGCCTTGCCGTTGGTACCCACCGGCATCCCGCCGGATCCAGGAATTTGCACGGAATACAGATTGATCATTTCGCGGATTTCCACACAGAGCAGCACATCCGGATTGTGCACATCCACGCGCATAGCCGGAAATGCCTCCAATACCCGCTCTCCCAACGCCGCGTTTAATTCCATAGAATCCATCGGATAATTTTTCCGCGCCCTTCTTGCATGGACCTTAAACGTCAGGTTTTTATCCGGATATACGCGATCCAGATATGCAATCGCATCTTCCGCCAGCTGATCAAATCCCTCGTCTTTTAACAGCACGACCGGACAGATCGCCACAATGCCAAACACACGCGAAAGCGCACCAACGACCTCCTCATAGTCATAGCCGCCCAAAGCGTCTACATAGATCCTCCCCTGCAAACGGCGAACCGTAAATTCACCTTCCACAGGCCGCAGAGCATAGCGGATCTGGCCCACCAAAGCTTCTTCAAACAGATAACGGTTTTTCCCTTTTAAGGCAATTTCGCCGTATTTAATTAAAAATGACTTGTACATATTCCCTCCAATGTATCATTTGCGTCTATACTTCCTTTGCAGCGGAATCACTTTCGCCAGGCATTCCAACGCATAATCCAGCTCTTCTTTTGTCGTGTCAACCGAAAAGCTGAACCGAACCGTCGCATCCAATAGCTCCCGCCTTAAGCCGATCGCCTGTAATGTTCGGCTGATGGACGGTTTATTGGAGGAACAGGCGCTTCCTGCCGATATATAGATCCCCATCCCCTCTAAGGCATGCAACAGCACCTCGCTCCTGACGCCCTCCACGCTGACGCTCACAATATGCGGGGCGCAGTCCCTGCCTTTGGCTCCGTTGACCGTAACGCCCTCTGTTTTTAGAACTTCCCGGATAAAATACTCCCGCAGCGCATACATCCGCTCGATTTTTTCCTCAAACCCCTCATAGAGTTCCGCAGCAGCCTCTCCGAGGCCCGCAATGGCCGGCACATTTTCCGTACCGGACCGCATCCCCTTCTGCTGGCCGCCGCCAAACAGGATTGGCCGGATCTTGGTCCGTTCTTTCACATACAAAAAGCCGCTCCCTTTCGGCCCATGGATTTTATGGCCGCTGGCCGAAAGCAAGTCCACCCCAAGCTTCTTTGGACATACCGCCAATTTGCCATAGGACTGTATCGCGTCTACGTGTACCAGAGCGTGCTCCGCTTTTCGGCGCACTAAGTCCGCCGCTTTACAAATCGGCTCAATGGTCCCGATCTCATTGTTGACCTGTATCAGGGAAACCAAAATCGTCCCCGGCTCCAGCGTCCGATCCAAATCCTCCAGAGAAATCGCGCCGCTTGCGTCTACCGGCAGATACGTGACGCGATATCCCAGTTCCTTTAAACGTTCCATCGGCTGCCATACGGAAGCGTGCTCCACATCTGTTGTAATAATATGATCCCCCGCCCGTTTATTGGCCTCCACACTGCCAAAAATGGCCAGGTTATTGGCTTCTGTCCCTCCGGAAGTAAATACAATCTCCTTTTCCGCGGCCTTTAAGGTCTTTGCAATCTTTCGCTTCGCCTCTTTTATATACTCTTCCGCTCTCGCCCCCATCGTATGCAGGGAAGAAGGATTGCCATAATCCTCCGTCAAAAGCCGCAGCATCATATCCGCGGCGCGTTTACTGCACTTTGTCGTTGCAGAATGATCCAAATATACTTCCATATCTATCCCATCTCCAATGTCAGCATCAGCATAGACAAAACTGCAATGCCTGCCGTATCTGTCCTTAAAATGCGCCTGCCAAGCGATATCAGCCGCATCGTATCCCGTACCAGGTCAATTTCTTCTGGTGCAAATCCGCCTTCCGGCCCAATCATAACGCTAATGGACGACCCTGGCCGTATCGATGCAAACGCTTCCCTGGCCGTATCCATCCCGGATTCATTTTCATAGGGAACCAGACATATGTCACAGTCTGACGCATAGGCCGCCGCTTCCCGAAAATCCATCACCGGATGCACGTTTGGAATCCGGCTGCGCTTGGATTGTTTGGCCGCCGCTTCCGCCAATTTCCGCCAGCGTTTTACTTTGGCCGCCGCCTTTTTTTCATCCAATTTGACGACGCAATACCGCATATCCACCGGAATAATCTCAAAGACCCCAAGCTCCACCGCTTTTTCAATCACCGTCTCCATACGGTTTCCCTTGGGAATCCCCTGAAACAAAAAAACTTTGCCGGACAGCTCCGTAGACGGCGCATTGCCGTCCACAATGCCCACCTGAACAAACGTATCCGTAAGCTCTAAGATTTTGCCAAAATAATCCTTTTCCTGGCCGCTGACACGGATGGTCTCCCCTGGATGCATACGGAGCACATTTTTGATATGATTGACATCCGAACCCGTAATCGTAATAAATTCCCGTCCAATTTGGCCGTCCTCGACAAAAAACTGATGCATGGCTACTCCTTTTGGGCGGTGACGCTCACCCATTCGCCCTGATGGTCAACCTCTAAAATTTTCATGCCAGACGCTTCTATGGCGTCTTTGACTACGTTTTCCTTTGTATCAATAATACCGGATGTAATAAAAATACCGCCGTGCTTTAAACGTGCAAAAACCACCGGAACCATTGGGACAATCACCTCGGCCAGAATATTGGCCACGGCAATATCAAAGCATTCCGTGCCGACCTTCTCTTGCAGGCTGACGTCGTCAATTAAATTGCCGATATAAAACCGGGCCAAATCCTCTGACAGATGATTGATTGCCATATTGTCCCTGGCCGAAGCCATGCAATTTTCGTCCAGATCCGTCCCATCTACCGACGCTGCGCCCAGCTTTAAGGCCACAACAGACAAAATCCCGCTGCCAAAGCCTACGTCAAGAACCCTTTGCTCCTGGCCGTTTTTGATATACTTTTGCAGCTGACGGATACAAAGCTGCGTTGTCTCATGCTTGCCGGTTCCAAACGAAACCCCCGGATCGATTTCAATGCAGCATTTGCCCCGATCGGATTCCTGCAAATCCTCCCAGGTCGGCTTGATCAGGATATCGCCAATTGAAAAAGCGTGGAAAAATTCTTTCCAGTTATTGATCCAGTCCAAATCCTCCGTTACGCCTTCCGTAATGCTCCCTTCGCCCACATCCACAAACATCCGCTGCTCTTTAATCCCTTCCGTCACTTTTTTCAGCAGACGGGAATGATCGACGCCTTCCTCCAAATAAAAACTGACATAGCTGATTCCTTCATCCGGCGGAAGCTGCGGAGCAAAATCAATAAACATATCCGCCTGATCCGCCTTTGTCAACGGGACATTATTTTCAATTTCAATGCCCTCGATCCCCAGCTCGTCCAACATAGCGCTGATAAAATCTTCCGCTGCGGTTGTCGTCTGAATCGTATATTTATGCCAAATCATACGCTTTTCCATCCTCCGTTCAAAAAATAACCGCTGCACAACCGTGCAACGGCGTTTTATATTCTCTTTATGCCAAGCGGTCAGACACGCTTTAAGCTCTTTTGCAGGGAATCGTATTCTTGATTGATCTTTTGAACCACCTCAATATCCCCTGCGGCATTGTCCGGATGAAAAATTTTCATCAAATCTTTATACCGTTTTTTCAGCAGCCGCATATTCGTCACGCCATGGAACAATAAAGACACGGAAACATCATCGGAAAAATGAAACGATACGTCGTCCTCTTCTCCGGATTTTGGAGAGCGCATACGCTCTACTTCTTCCCGCTCAACGGCCAGCTTGCGCCAACCCTCTTCGAGCATCTTCCATTCCATATCAAAAATTTTCTTTTCTTTTGCCAGACGTTTTTCCTCAAACGCCTTTGCGCGTAAAAATTCCTGTTTTTCATATTCTAAAAGCTGCTGCTGCTGTCTCAATTCCGATTTTTCGTCTAAGATATCCTGCTCTTTTGATTTGCGGCCAAGGTTTGTCTCGAATTGCCAGTTTGCCTGCACATCCAAAGCATCCTCTGGCGCTGCATACGCCTGATCCATATCCCGCTTCCTTTCTCGCCACACAGTATCAAGATATGGCGTCTTATCCGTCGTCTTTTGCACTTAGGATACAACATATAGGGGACGCCAACAATAGGAAAATAGTACCAGTCCCACTTTATAAATCTTCAAACGATTCTTTGATTTTTTCTTTGAAACTTTTTCTCTTTGGTTTTTCGACGCCTTTTTTATTGACATGAAGTGAATTGCCCGTCTCAGCGTCAAATTTACGAAGCGCATCCTTCGCCGCTTCGTTCAAGCCGGTCGGCACCTGTACCACGAGAGTCACATAATGATCCCCACGGACGGATTTATTGCGAAGCGACGGCACGCCTTTTCCTTTTAAACGAATCCTGGTATCGGTCTGCGTACCCGGCTTCACCTCATAAAGCACATCCCCGTCCACCGTATTGATCCGCACTTCGCCGCCAAGAGCCGCCTGCGCATAGGAAATCGGCGCCGTTGAATAAATATTCATATCCTGTCTCTGGAAAATTGGATGCCTGGATACGATCACTTCCACCAGCAGATCTCCCCTTGGACCGCCGTTTCTGCCCGGTTCGCCTTTATCCCGGATCCGAACGCTCTGTCCATTGTCGATGCCTGCCGGGATCGTGACCTTGATCCTCTTTTTCGACGCGATATAGCCGGTTCCACGACAATCGGAACATTTTTCCTTAATGACTTTGCCGCTGCCGTTACATTCCGGACAGGTCTGCACATTTTGGACAACGCCAAACAACGACTGCTGCGTATACATCACTTTCCCCTTGCCGCCGCACTTGTTACAGGTTTCCGGATTGGTTCCCGGTTTTGCCCCGGTTGCATGACAGGTCTTACATTCATCCTTTAACATAATTTCCAATTCTTTTTCACAGCCAAAAACGGACTCTTCAAACGTAATCCGTACGCTGGCGCGTAAACTGGCGCCTTTTCTGGGACCTGTGTCCGCGCCGGAACGCCTGCCGCCGCCGAAAAAATCCCCGAAAATATCGCCGAAAATATCACCCATATCCATACCGGAAAAGTCAAAACCGCCGCCCATGCCGCCTTCAAATGCCGCATGGCCGAATTGATCATACTGCCTTTTCTTATCCGCGTCGCTTAACACGGCATAGGCCTCTTGTATTTCCTTAAACTTCTGTTCCGCCTCTTTATCGCCCGGATTGACGTCCGGATGATATTTTTTGGCCAGTTTACGAAAAGCTTTTTTTAAGGTCGCATCATCCGCACTCTTATCGACGCCCAACACCTCGTAATAATCTCTCTTTTCTGCCATATTTGATCCCT
>CAOJLW010000146.1 GCA_948438565.1 uncultured Lachnospiraceae bacterium
CAATTATTCGGCCAGCAAAGCGGGAGTGATCGGCCTGACAAAGAGTGTGGCCAGGGAATTGGCGTCCCGTGGCGTTCATGTCAATGCGATTGCCCCCGGGTTCATTGCCACTGATATGACGGACGCTATGTCGAAAGAGGCGAAAGAAAATATGACGGAAAGCATTCCGTTAAAGAGGATGGGAGAACCCAAGGATGTTGCGGATATGGCCGTTTTTTTAGCGTCTGCCAAATCAGATTATATTACGGGACAGGTATTTGCAGTGGACGGCGGCATGACGATTTAGGAAAGCGAGGATATTATGAGCAGAAGAGTTGTTGTAACAGGTATGGGCGCAATTACGCCGATTGGCCTGAATGTAGAGGAATTCTGGCAGTCCGTAAAAGAGGGGCGAATCGGATTTGCGCCGATTACCAAATTTGATACATCCGATTATAAGTGCCATATTGCTGCGGAGGTCAAAGGCTTTGAAGGAAAAAATTATATGGATTTTAAAGCGGCAAAGCGTATGGAGTTGTTTTCACAGTATGCGGTTGCGGCGGCAAAAGAGGCCCTTACAGATTCCGGCATAGCGTTGGAACAAGAGGATCCCTACCGTGTGGGATGTGCGATTGGCTCCGGTATCGGAAGCTTGCAGGCAATGGAACGCGAGCACAAGAAATTGTTGGAAAAAGGGCCGAATCGCATCAATCCTTTGATGGTGCCGCTGATGATCTGCAATATGGCGGCAGGCAACGTTTCGATTCAGTTTGGCTTAAAAGGGAAAAGCATTAATTCCGTCACAGCCTGTGCGACTGGGACGAATACGATTGGCGAGGCGTTCCGCGCGATTCAGTATGGAGACGCCGACGTGATGGTGGCCGGAGGCACGGAGGGCAGCGTCACACCGGTCGGCATTGCAGGCTTTACGGCGCTGACCGCATTGTCGACGGTAGACGATCCCGAAAAATGCTCCCTGCCGTTTGATAAAAACAGAAGCGGATTTGTGATGGGCGAAGGCGCGGCAGTCGTTATTTTAGAAGAATTGGATCATGCGGTGGCAAGAGGGGCGAAGATCTATGCAGAGGCGCTTGGCTATGGCTGCTCTTCAGACGCCTATCATATCACTTCTCCGGAAGAAAGCGGCGCGGGAGCGGCGCGGGCAATGCGAAACGCGTTAGACGACGCAGATGTAAAGCCGGAAGAGGTTTTATATATCAATGCCCATGGAACCGGGACGCATCACAATGATCTGTTTGAAACTAGGGCCATTAAACTGGCTTTCGGCGATCATGCTTCCAATTTAAAGATCAATTCGACCAAATCTATGGTCGGGCATCTCTTGGGAGCGGCAGGAGCCGTTGAATTTGTCGCGTGTGTCAAAGAGTTACAGGAAGGGTATTTACACCGGACGGTCGGATATACGACGCCGGATGAAGAGATGGATCTGGATTACTGTATGGAACCGGTAACCGGAGATTTTGAGTATGCATTGAGCAACTCTCTGGGATTTGGCGGCCATAATGCAAGCCTGTTGCTTGCGAAGTATCCGCGTTAACAAACGCATAGTGTATGGCGGCAGTTTTCAAAGTGAAGGATGGGATTATGTCATTATTGAATACAAAGCAGATTATGGAAATCATTCCGCATAGGCAGCCATTTTTGCTGATCGACACGATAGAAGAATTGGAACAGGGAAAAAGAGCGGTCGGCAAAAAATGCGTCAGCTACAACGAGCCGTATTTTGCCGGGCATTTTCCGGGCGAGCCTGTGATGCCGGGCGTGCTCATTTTAGAGGCAATGGCGCAGGCAGGCGCGGTGGCTATTTTAAGTAAGCCGGAAAATAAAGGGAAAACCGCTTATTTTGCCGGAATTAACCAAGCAAAATTTAAACGTAAGGTGACGCCTGGCGATGTACTTACCTTGGAACTTGAAATTATCAAAGAAAAAGGGCCGATTGGCGTCGGAAGAGGAACCGCGAAGGTAGATGGCAAGCTTGCGGCATCTGCGGAACTAACATTTGCGATTGGAAGTGGAGAATAGATATGGCGCCATTTATAAAAAGAAAAAAATTCATTACAATAAAAGAAAAAGAGCAGGAAGAAACGGTAGGCCAGCCGAAGGTAAAACCGCAGGATGCGGCGGACGCCATCGTCTGTCCTGTCTGTAAAAAGGAACTGGTCAAAACTGAAGTTGTAGCGAACAGGTATGTCTGCTATGCGTGCGGCAGCTATTTCCGTGTGCGTACGGCGAACCGTATTAAAATGGTGGCGGATCCCAAGAGCTTTCAGCCGTGGTTTCATGAAATGGAATCTAAAAATCCATTGGAATTTCCGGGTTATGAGGAAAAAATTCAGGCGGCGCAGGAAAAGACCGGACTGCATGAAGGCGTGACGGTCGGAGAAGCTAAAATCTATGGAGAATCCGTTGCTCTGGGCGTCTGTGACGCACGGTTTTTAATGGGAAGCATGGGTCATGTCGTTGGTGAAAAAATTGCGGCGACTATCGAACGGGCGACCAAACGGCGTTTGCCGGTTATTCTATTTTGCTGTTCCGGCGGTGCGCGGATGCAGGAAGGAATTATTTCGTTGATGCAGATGGCCAAAACATCCGCGGCTTTAAAAAAACATTCCGATGCCGGTCTGCTCTATATTCCGGTATTGACCGATCCGACGACCGGAGGCGTAACGGCAAGTTTTGCGATGCTCGGGGATATTATTCTGGCAGAGCCTGGGGCGCTAATCGGATTTGCCGGGCCGCGCGTCATTGAACAGACCATTGGCCAAAAACTTCCCGAGGGGTTCCAGAGAGCGGAATTTCAGCTGGAGCACGGCTTTGTGGATGCCATCGTAGAGAGAAAAGATCTGAAAAAGACGCTGTACAAAATTTTAAAACTGCACAGACCCAAAGAAGGATACGCCAATTTTGAAAAGGCGGCGGATTTTAAATTTACGCCCAGTGAATTAATGCGGGAACGCAGCGTAAAAAGCAAGCCTTTAACCGCATGGGAAAAGGTCAAGGCGGTACGGAATGTCAATCGTTTGGCTTCCGTAGATTATATAGAAGAAATTTTTGACGATTTTATGGAGCTCCATGGCGATCGTCTCTATCGGGACGATCCGGCGGTTGTCGGCGGCATTGCCTTTTTGGACGGACAACCGGTAACGGTGATTGGCGTGCATAAGGGCAAGGATATGAAGGACTGTATGCGGCATAACTACGGGATGCCGTCTCCGGAAGGATATCGCAAAGCGCTCCGTCTGATGCGGCAGGCCGAAAAATTTAACCGTCCGATTATTTCCTTTGTCAATACGTCCGGCGCGTTCTGTGGGATGGAAGCGGAAGAAGGCGGGCAGGGAGAGGCCATTGCAAGAAACCTCTATGAAATGTCCGCTCTCACTGTGCCGGTTCTCTGTCTGATGATTGGCGAAGGGGGAAGCGGCGGCGCATTGGGATTGGCAGTCGGCAACGAGGTCTGGATGATGGAGAACGCTACGTACTCGATCCTTTCCCCGGAGGGTTTTGCTTCGATTCTATGGAAAGACGGCAAGCGGGCAAAGGAAGCCGCCGACGTGATGAAGATTACGGCGCAGGATCTGTATCGGCTTCAGGTGATCGATAAAATTATACCGGAATACGGCTGTGCGGATGAAGCGGCGCGGCATGATATCTCCATGTTTATGAAATTTCATATGCGGCGATTTTTGGAGAAATACACTGGAATTGACAGACAGGAACTGGCCGAAGGGCGTTATCAGCGGTTCCGCAGCTTTTAAACAGATAGATGGCTAAGATGAGGTAAAAATTGATGAAAACCAGAATTTGTGGTACAGGAAGCGCACTTCCCGCACGGGTAGTGACCAATGACGACCTAAGCAAGATCATGGACACTTCCGACGCGTGGATTAGCAGTCGTACGGGAATTCGTTCCAGGCATCTGGCAGTGGAGGAAACCCTGACGGATCTTTCGGAAAAAGCAGCGTTACAGGCATTAGAGGAAGCAGGGATAGAGCCAGGTGATCTGGATATGATTTTGGCGGCGACGCTTTCTGCGGATAAGCTGTTGCCGTCCCTTTCCTGTGAATTGCAGAGCCGGTTGGGCGCTGTGGGCGCAGTGGCGTTTGATATTAACGCCGCCTGCTCCGGTTTTCTGTTTGCGTTACAGACGGCGGACGTATATATTCGGTGCGGGACATACCGGAATATCCTGGTGGTCGGCGGGGAAATTTTATCCAAACTGATGGATTGGCAGGATCGATCTACTTGTGTGTTGTTTGGCGACGGAGCCGGAGCGGCGGTGGTCAGGCCGGACGAAGGCTGCGGGATCTTAAGCAGCATCCAGGGATCGGACGGTTCCAGAGGCGAGGCGCTTCTCTGCGAGAATCGAAAAAATAATAATCCATATGTGACAAACGGCACAGAACTGTCTTATGTGTCGATGGATGGGCAGGAAGTGTATAAGTTTGCCGTTCGGACAGTCCCGAAAGCGATTTTGGATGCTGTGGAAAAAGCAGGATTTGCGGTAGATGAAATCGATCTGTTTTTGCTGCACCAGGCTAATATCCGTATTATTGAATCCGTGGCTAAACGACTAAAAGTTCCGCTTGAAAGGTTTCCAATGAATCTGGCGGAATGCGGGAATATTTCCGCAGGAAGCGTTCCGATCTTATTGGATTATGTCAATCGGCGCGGGATGCTGCATCCTGGAGATAAAGTGGTTTTGGCCGGATTTGGAGCGGGCCTGACCTGGGGGGCGTCTGCGTTGACCTGGTAATGCTGCCGCAATACGACATGGAGGGAATCATGGGCATGAGGGAGAAGCCTGGTATGGATCAGACGCTGAATGAGCTTTTGGTGAAACTGTTTAAAAATATTATGGAGATTGAGGAAAAATGTTTAATTACGCCGGAGTTTAAAAATATCAGCGTCAACGATATGCATATTATTGAGGCGATTGGCTTAACGGAACCCAAAAGTATGTCTACGGTGGCAAAGCTGATGTCCGTTACGACTGGAACATTGACAAAATCTATGGACGGTCTGTCGGATAAAGGATATGTGAGCCGGGAGCGTGGAAAGAAGGACAAACGCATCGTATTGGTAACCTTGACGGAAAAAGGGAAAAAAGCTTATTTCCATCATGAAAAATTTCATCGGAATATGATTGCGCAGATTAAGGGCGGGATCAGTGAACAGGAGACGACCGTCTTAATTTATGCATTGGCAAAGCTCAATGATTATTTTAACAGCATTTACAGAAGCTGATCGTATTACGCCGCTTCTTCCATTAGGTCGTCATATAGGATGAAAATATGGAGGAAGTGGGATTGTCTTGAGCGTGTACCGCTATCAGAATCGTCTATTGGCATATGATACGGCAGGAGCTTGATGCTCCTGCCGTATTCAATGTCAGTCGTCGCTTTTTGGAATGGCCCAGCTATTGAGATAGTCGGCCATTTTGTCATATGTAATCTGAATATGATAGTCGCTTTCTGCGTCCGGCAGCTCTTCTTGCGTTAAAGTCAGCCATATGCCGTCCTGCATCCATTCGATGCGGTCTAAATAGATAAGCGGTTGTAAGGTTAAAACGTCTATTCCGGTATCCTGCGCGCAATATGCGGTTAGGACGGATAGAGCCTCCTCTTGCGGAATCGTAAATAATTCAGAGGAAGGGATGACGTCGCCAGTTTGATTGTCAAATAGGACGACCTGATGGAACTCTTCGTAAACATCATACTGTAGGGATCCTGGGACTTCCGATGTCGTAAGAAATCCGGTAAAGCGTTCCGTTTCCACACAGGGGTCGATGCTTTCAGAGGCCAGATGCGTATGGAATAATGTGTTTTCTTCTTTACAGGCGTTATAATCCTTGCACGCG
>CAOJLW010000147.1 GCA_948438565.1 uncultured Lachnospiraceae bacterium
GCGCTATGGCTGCTCTTTGGGGCGACGAAAACCGTGAGGGGATTACGGAAGCGGATATCCATGAACGTTATCTGAGGTTGGCCGCCATACTCAGTGAAAAGACCTGGGGAGGGTTAAAAGAAGAGGATACCTTCCTGGATTATGAACAAAAGTTTGACAGGTTAAAGGAAGGGCCGGGTACCCAGATTGCAAATCATATCACGAGTAAGACGAATCTGGCGCTTTATTATGATTTTGACAATACTGCCTCAGACGGCGGGCAGATCTATGATGCGAGCGGAAACGGATATCATGGTAAAATAACCGGCGGAGAAACGGTGACGATGGACGACGGGGCGGTTATGATGAAATTTGACGGCGGTACGACGATAGAGACGCCGCTTCGGACGCTTGGTTATCCATATACGATGAGTTTTGATATCTATTTGGATGGTTCAGAACACAATACGAAAGAAGCCACGCTGTTTTCGGGTTATGACGGAAGGCTGTTAGCGGCCGGAATTAACGGGGAGTTAAGTCTAAACCGCAGTTATTTTGCCCAGCCGTTTGGCTATACCGTGCCACAGAAAGAACGGCATCGTATTACGGTGGTCGGCACGTATCAGGCGACCAAGCTGTATGTGGACGGCGTATTCCAAAAGCTTTTGTATGCGGCGGCAAGCGATCCGGATCAGGGAGGAAGCCTGGGCGCTGATACCAAGGCGACGACCGATGCACAGAATAATTTCCGTACCACATTTGTATTTCCGCTTACCTGCATCGGCAAGGATTTTAAAGGGTATCTGGGCAATATTCGCGCCTATCAAAAAGCGCTTTCGACGGAGGAGCTGGCTGTAGAAGGCTCGATACAGGCACAGGATGTCGATGTGGCGAGAAACCGGGGCGCCTATACGGATGGGATCAATAAAACCTATTGCCGGCGCGGCGAAAATATAGCGGGCAGCGACAGTATGAGACTGTATCCTGCCTGGAAAGCGACGGATGGAGACGGCCATGTGACCGGTGCAACAGGGGTCTGCGTTTCCAACGAATCCAGATGGAATTCATCTGGCGCAGACGCGGATTTTCTGATGGTGGATCTGGGTCGTACAAGGGAGATTTCCAAGGTTGCAATCGATTGGGAAGCAAGCCGTTATGCAGCTTCCTATCAGCTTATGGTTTCTCTGGACGGCAAACAGTGGACTCCGGTCAAATCCGTGGCGGGCAATACCAGCGCACAGACGACGGACAGTTTTGAAACCGTTTTGGCGCGTTATGTCAAAATGCAGGGCGTTGCGCGCAGATCGGGAGCGGATGAATATGCAATTTACGAAATCAAAGTATATGAAACGGCTGATAAGGCCAAGCTGTCCGATTTTTGTAGATTTGCCGGGGAGCTTTTAGCGCAGGCCGGGATTGGCTGGGAGTCGGAGGAATCCGACGGCAGTCTGTACCAAAGTTATATTTTGGCCAATGCCGTTTTGGCGGACGTCATGGCGGGGCAGGAAGAAATCGACGACGCGTTGCAGGGCGTCAACGGAGAATTTACCGCTTGGATCAAACAAATGCTTCAGAGTGCGGTGGCCGACGCAGCTTTGCTTTTGCCAAATGAGGAAGCGTATACGCCGAATAGCTGGAACGTGTTCTATACGGCTTATGAAGCGGCCAAGAATGCCGGAGACGATCTGTCGGCGGAGGATTTACAGAAACGGCTGACAGAGCTAAAAGAGGCGCAGGAGCGTTTGGAAAAGAAGCCGGATCTTCCGGCAGATCCGGAATACGACCTAGTCAAGAAGAACTTAAAAGAAGCGCTAGAGTCTGCGGCGGCTTTCCTGCCGGACAAAGCCAGTTATACATCCGTCAGTTGGGAGCGGTTTGAAAAGGCCTATCTGGCCGCCCAAAATCCTAGCGCGGATCTGTCCGTGGAAGATTTAAAGAAGTTGCTGACAGAGCTAAAAGAAGCGCAGGAGCATTTGCAAAAGGTGTCGGGCGCTCCGGCGGATCCGGGGATTACGCCGGATCCAGGTTCTGGGAACCCGTTCGTCAATGCGCCGGTTGCGCTTGCTGCGCCGGTTGTGGCATCGGTTAAAAGCCAGAAAAAGGGCGTTAAGGTTACCTGGAAACCGGTAGCGTCTGCGTCTGCCTATCAGCTTTACCGTAAGATTGGCAGCAAAGTGGTTAAAATAGGCGGTTCCGTTGCGAAAACGACGGCTTATGACGCAAATCCAACAGGCGGTAAAAAAATGTCCTATTATGTAGTGGCTTTGGCCGGCGGTAAAGAGGGGTATTTAGACAGCGCGGCAGGATCTGCAAAAAGCATTCAGCTTCCAAAAGCGCCAAAGAGCGTATCCGCATCGCAGCTTAAAGGCAAAAAACGCGTGACGATCAAATGGGCCAAAGTAAAAAAAGCGTCTTCCTACTTGATCTACCGGGCGGAGGGCAAAAAGGGCGCATGGAAAAAAATTGCAACCGTCAAGAAAGGAACCGCATATCAGGACAGTGCAAAGCTGAAAAAAGGAAAGAGCTATTATTATAAAGTAGTGGCTGTATCGGGCAAAAAATACAGTCCGATGAAGGCGGCAAAAAAATCGGTTCCGATCAAATAAAAAACAATGGATATAGTAAAGGAGCAGAAGAATGGACCATCAGGAACAGGAAGACAGTAAAACTATGCAGGCGTCAGGATATGGCCATAAGGAGCAGGAAGCGGTAGAAAAGCATATTGCCAGATATTTTGGAGAGCATACGGCTCGACTAACCAAAGAAGTGGCCAGCGGTATGCAGGTGGGTATTTGTATTATCCCGCCTACAAGCCAGAGAGCGTATTATATTTTGGCGACAATCGGGATGGGCGCATATCCGATGCATATACCGGCAGAGTTGGCTCAGTATAAACTGGAACGCGCGGAATTTTTAATTACGCTGCCGCCGGACTGGAAAGCATTTGAGGGGGAGGAACAATGGGATTGGCCTATCCGTCTGCTGCAAGACGCTGCCCGTCTGCCGAAAGAACATCAAACGTGGCTAGGCTGGGGGCATACGGTGCAGGCCAAGGCTCCCTATGCGGACAATACCAGGCTTTGCGGAGCTTTATTAGTAGAGCCGCAGATGGGAGGCGAGCAAGAAGGCGTATGTGCCCTGCCTGACGGGCAAGAAGTGAATTTTTACCAATTGATTCCGCTGTATCAGGAAGAGTTAGAATTTAAACGCAAAAATGGAGCCCAGGCTCTGTTGGAGCGAATAGCGGGCGCGGGCGTCAGCTACGTGGTCAATATTCGTCGTCCGAGCGTCATAGATGAGGATATGCGGGATTTTTTGGAAAATCTGATTGACGGCGCGCAGGATCATGCACGGGTGATTTTGCAGAAAAATCTGCCGGTGGATGAGCTGGCTGCCTATACGCATATGGCGATTTATTTGCGTTGGTGCATTGAGCAGGATTTGATGTGCGATTTGTTTGTGGCCAGGTTTGCGGATCTTGTGGCTCGGGTAAAACAGGGCGGCAATTCGTGTTGGGAAGATACAGATTTACGTGTGTTTTTGCGGGATGAAGCGGATTTGGGCGGTTATTTGCTGCTACCGTATTTTAATCAAAATGGCATGGCGTTTGCCAATTGGTATTATAAAGGGGGTGTACAAGGGCCGTATACGTATTTTGGGGATTTGGATGCCTATGCTAAAAAATTTTTCGGAGAAAAACGTTATGAAAGCGGGGAATTTTTGGATGCGGCCTATTTGTTTTTGCCTTGGACCAAGGAGAGCTATGAAGGGATAGCCGAGATACTTTCGAAAAGGTTTCGGGAGTGGAGGATGTAGCATTCACAGTATGGCTTACCGACGTATGAGAATCAGATGCGTCGGTGGGTCATATTTTTTACTTGCAATATACCCCCATAGGGTATATAATGTTTTTATAAAAATAGAATTGAGGTATTGCTATGGAGGAAAAACGGGAATGCTGTTCACATAAGACGAAGGAACGTCCCAAAGAAGAATATAAGGATCTGATCCATCTTTTAAATCGTATTGAAGGGCAGGTGCGCGGCATCAAAGGGATGGTGGAGCGGGATGTATATTGTACGGATATTTTGGTGCAGGTAGCCGCGGTTGGCGCGGCGTTGAAAAGTTTTAACCGCGTGCTGTTGGAAAATCATATCAAAAGCTGTGTGATTACGGATATTCAGGCGGGCAGGGAAGAGACGGTGGATGAGCTTTTGGCGGTTTTGCAAAAATTAATGAAATAGAGGTGATGATATGGAGCAATATACAGTTTCAGGCATGAGCTGCGCTGCCTGTAGCGCTCGGGTGGAAAAAGCGGTCATGAAGGTAGAAGGGGTGACTTCCTGTTCGGTGAGTCTGTTGACGAATTCAATGGGTGTAGAAGGCACGGCTGTGGAAGGAGAAATTATCCAGGCAGTGCAGGAAGCAGGATATCAAGCTGCGCATAAAGGGGCAGGAGTGCAGACGTCTCCGGCAGATGACGCAGAGGATCTGTTACAGGATCGGGAATCGCCGCTGCTAAAAAAAAGGCTGTATGCATCGGTTGGTTTTTTGCTGGCTTTGATGTATCTTTCCATGGGACATATGATGTGGGATTGGCCGATACCAGATTTTTTAGAGGGTAATCATGTGGCTATGGGTTTGTTGCAGCTGCTTTTGACAACGGTGATTATGGTGATCAACCAGAAGTTTTTTATCAGTGGTTTTACAAGTCTGCTGCATTTGGCGCCCAATATGGATACTCTGGTGGCGCTGGGATCGGCGGCTTCCTTTCTCTATAGCACGTATGCGCTGTTTGCAATGACAGACGCCCAGATACAGGGCAATATGGAATTGGTGACGGCGTATATGCATGAGTTTTATTTTGAGTCTGCGGCTATGATCCTGACTCTGATTACGGTGGGAAAAATGCTGGAATCCATGTCAAAAGGGAGGACGACGGACGCTTTAAAGAATTTGATCCGCCTTTCGCCCAAAAAGGCGACGATCCTTTTGGCAGGAGAGGAAAAAGAGGTTCCGATTGAACAGGTAAAAAAAGGGGATTTATTTGTTGTGCGCCCCGGCGAGCATATTCCGGTAGACGGTGTGGTCATCGAAGGGGACAGTGCGGTCAATGAGGCGGCTTTGACAGGAGAAAGCATTCCGGTGGATAAAGCGGCCGGGGATGCGGTATCGGCCGCAACGATCAACCAGTCTGGTTTTTTAAAGTGCGAAGCAGTTCGGGTCGGCGAAGATACGGCTTTGTCCCAGATTATTCGTCTGGTCAGTGATGCGGCGGCGACAAAAGCGCCGATTGCAAAAGTTGCGGATAAGGTTTCCGGCGTGTTTGTCCCGATTGTCATTGCGATTGCCGTAGTAACGATATTTACCTGGCTGCTAGCGGGAGAGGGGTTTGGCTTTGCTCTGGCCCGCGGGATTTCCGTGCTCGTGATAAGCTGCCCGTGTGCGTTAGGACTGGCGACGCCGGTCGCCATTATGGTCGGAAACGGCATGGGGGCCAAAAACGGCATTATGTTTAAAACGGCCGTTGCTTTGGAAGAAGCCGGTAAAGTGCAAGTGATTGCTTTGGATAAAACGGGAACGATTACAACCGGAGAGCCAAGCGTTACAGATCTGCTGCCGGCGGAAGGCACGACGGAGGAAGCGTTGATGTATCTGGCCGCTTCTTTAGAGCAAAAAAGCGAACATCCGCTTGCAGGCGCAGTGTTAAAATATGCGAAGGAAAACAATTTGTCCTATGGGGAAGCGTCGGATTTTACCGCCGTGGCCGGAAACGGCCTGACCGGCGTTTTAGAGGGCGAAACCGTATGGGGCGGGAACGCGTCTTTTATTGAACAATTTGCCATGATTCCAAAGTC
>CAOJLW010000148.1 GCA_948438565.1 uncultured Lachnospiraceae bacterium
AAGGGATTTACCGTTTTCTGACGTAAGTCGTTTTTTTGCCTATCCCTGTCTCTTTGTCAATGACGCCAATGCAGGGGCGTATGCGGAGGGGATGCTGACAGAAAGTCTGGAACGTTTTTTTTATCTGTCTTTGAGCAATACGGTGGGCGGTGCAGTCTATAGTAACGGCATACTGGAGCAGGGAAATAATTTCCGATGCGGAGAAGTGGGGCATATGACGATTTTCCCGGATGGGAAAGCCTGTTATTGCGGGAAATCGGGATGTCTGGACGCATATTGTTCCGCAAAACGCCTGACAGACGGGAAACTTGAGGATTTTTTTGAAAGGCTCAAGCAGGGCGAACGGGAAGCGACGGATATTTGGGATCGATATACGTCGGATCTGGCAATTGCTGTGAATAATATCCATATGGTTCTGGACTGCGACGTTGTCCTGGGCGGATATGTGGGAAGCGGTATAGAAACGCATATCCGCGACGTACAAGAGAAGGTGTCAAAACGGAATACATTTTCCGGGAAAAGCGCTTTTGTCCGTGCTTGCAGCCATAAAATGGGGGCGGCTGCGCTTGGAGCTTCCCTGAAAATTATAGAGACGTTTATGGAACAGATATAAGAGCTGTTCATTTTGAATCAAGAGATTTCTGAGGTGGAATCTCTTTTTTTGTTGCTATTTACTAAAATCGTTCGCAGCATTTTGGCCAACGTGACGAAAGTCAAAAGAATCCTGCTTTTTTATTGACAAATCCAAAGTTTCTCTATAAAATAATATACATAATAAAACTATTTAATAAAGTATAAAATAAAGAGAAGAAAACGGAGGAACGAAACGATGGAAGGAATGATGAAAACGGCTGTTATGCTCGGCATTGGCAAGATGGGATTGGAAGAAAGAGAGATTCCGACTCCGAAAGACAACGAGGCGCTGGTCAAATTAGAGTATGTCGGCATTTGCGGCAGCGATCTGCACTATTACGAAACAGGGGCAATCGGAGATTATGTGGTAAAACCGCCGTTTGTGCTTGGACATGAACCGGGAGGCATCGTGGTGGAAGTGGGAAAAGATGTAAAGCATCTGAAGGTTGGCGACCGAGTGGCGTTAGAACCGGGAAAGACCTGTGGACACTGCGAATTCTGTAAATCAGGACAATACAACCTCTGTCCGGATGTGGTGTTCTTTGCAACGCCGCCGGTGGACGGGGTATTTCAGGAATATGTGGCGCATGAAGCAGACCTTTGTTTTAAGCTTCCGGATAACGTGAGCACAATGGAAGGCGCTTTGATCGAGCCGTTGGCAGTCGGGTTTCATGCCGCGATGCAGGGAGGCGCAAGGGCAGGTCAGACAGCGGTCGTTATGGGGGCTGGATGTATTGGCCTTGTCACGATGATGGCATTAAAGGCGATGGGGGTATCCAGAGTCTATGTAGTGGATATTATGGAAAAACGCCTTCAAAAAGCTCTGGAGCTGGGAGCGGACGGCGTTATCCATGGAAGCCGGACGGATGCGGTGGAAGAGGTTAGGAAGCTGACGGATGGAAAAGGGTGCGACCTTGCGGTGGAAACGGCCGGCACACAGATTACGACGGTTCAAACGATACATATGACGAAAAAAGGCGCGACAATAGTATTGGTAGGATACAGCAAGAGCGGAGAAATGACGCTGCCCATGAGTCTTGCGCTGGATAAAGAGCTGACCTTTCGGACAGTTTTCCGCTATCGTCATATCTACCCAATGGCAATTGATGCAGTCGCTTCAGGCAAAGTCAATTTAAAAGGCATTGTAACGGATGTATTCGGTCTCGACGAGGTGCAAAAAGCCATGGATTACAGCGTAAACAACAAAGCGGATATCGTAAAGGCTGTAATTAAGATTATAAAATAGTCGGACAAAAAGAGAAGGATAAACGTTTGCATATAATAAGGAGGAAGGCAATGGGACAAAACCAAACCGATGTAAAAGTGCCGTTAGTCAGTAAGATTGCCTATGGCATGGGCGACGTGGGGTGTAATTTCAGTTGGATGTTTGTCGGGAATTTCCTGATGATTTTTTATACAGATGTCTTTGGAATTGGAATGGGGGCAGTTGCAGGGTTGATGCTGTTTTCAAGATTTTGGGACGCAATCAACGATCCGGTGATTGGAGGCTTGAGCGACAAGACGCATACCAGATGGGGAAGATACCGTCCCTGGCTTTTGATTGCGGCTCCGTTGACAGCCATTGTGCTGATGTTGACGTTTTGGGCGCATCCCAATTGGCCGTCTACGGTAAAAATTGTTTATATGGCGGTTACCTATTGCATACTGGTCTTAGGTTATACCTGTGTCAACATCCCCTATGGGACCTTGTGCGGCGCAATGACGCAAAATATAGAAGAGCGGGCCAAGATCAACACGTTCCGTTCTGTCAGTGCAATGATTGCAATCGGTATCATCAATATTATAACGGTTCCGTTGATTGCGTCGCTTGGCGGGGGCAACGACTTACAGGGATATCTTTTGGTCGCCATGATCTATGGATGTATTTTTGCAGCCTGTCATATGTTCTGTTTTGCAAAAACAAAGGAAGTTGTGGAGGTTCCGGAAAAGGAAAAAACATCCTTGAAACTACAGCTGGCTTCCGTTGCAAAAAATAAACCGTATATGATCGCTGTGGCAGGACAGTTTTTATTTGGAGTGACGCTTTACGGAAGGAATGCAGACGCGCTTTATTATTTCACTTATGTGGAGGGGAATCCGGCGCTGTTTAGTACGTATTCGCTGTTTATCATTGTGCCTTCGATTATTGGCGCGGCTTGTTTTCCGGTGGTATTTAGGCTGACCAACAACAAAGGGCGTTCGGCCTCTATCTTTGCATTGCTGACCGGGATTAGTATGTTTTGTATGTATTTTTTTACGGCTAGGCAGGCGCCGATTCCATTTTACCTGTTTTCCTGTTTGGCGCAGTTTTTCTTCTCAGGATTTAACACAGCCATTTATGCTATTGTGCCGGATTGTGTGGAATATGGAGAATGGAAAACCGGACTGCGCAACGACGGTTTTCAATACGCGTTTATTTCTTTGGGAAATAAAATAGGGATGGCGATTGGGACTTCTGTGTTGGCCAGTGTTTTAGGCAGCCTGGGATATATGGCGAACCAACAGCAGAATCCGGCTGTACTGTCTGTGATCAAGCATTCTTTTACGACAGTTCCAGGCATTCTGTGGATTGTGACAGCGGCGGTTTTGTATTTTTACCGTCTGAACCGGAAAGCTTATAATCAGATTGTGCAGGAAATTCAGGACAGGAAGGGGAGTGGAAATCATGTATGATGTGGTGGCGTTAGGAGAGCTGCTTATTGATTTTATCCAAAATGGCAAAAATATAAACGGAAATCCGATTTTTGAAGCAAATCCGGGAGGAGCGCCCTGCAATGTACTTGCCATGTTGGCGCGCCTTGGCTATCAGACGGCTTTTATTGGAAAAGTGGGAGCAGACTATTTTGGGAGGATGCTCGGAGAGGCCATTCAGGAAGCCGGGATCTCTGCGGAAGGATTGCGTTATGATCAAAAAGTCAATACAACCTTGGCTTTGGTGCACAAGCTATCAGACGGTGACCGTGATTTTTCGTTCTATCGAAAGCCGGGAGCGGATATGATGCTGACAGCAGAGGAAATCAATCAAAAGCTGATAGACGAATGCCGGATCCTGCATTTTGGTTCCCTTTCGCTTACGGATGAGCCAGCCAGGACAGCGACGAAAGAGACGGTCGCTTATGCAAAAGCTATGGGGAAATGGATTTCGTTTGATCCAAATGTAAGGGAAGCGTTATGGGAAAGCGAAGAACAGGCCAAAGAGGCTGTCTGGTATGGGATTGTCCAATGTGATTTTTTAAAAATCTCAGATAATGAAATCCAATGGCTGACGGGATTTCAAAACTATGATGAAGGCGTGCAGGCAATCAGAGCGCGATCAAAGGCGCAGCTGATTCATGTGACCTTGGGCCGCCAGGGAAGCCTTGCATATTATCTGGACAAGAAAGTCTGTGGAAAGCCGTTCTTACGCGGTAAGCCGGCAGATACGACAGGCGCCGGGGATGCATTTTGCGCCAGTGCGCTGAGTTTTGTGTTGGAACATGGCCTGGAAGCGTTGACAGAGAAGGATTTGGAAGAAATGCTGTTATATGCCAATGCGGCAGCTTCGATTGTGACTACCCGCAAAGGGGCGTTGCGCGCTATGCCGGACAAAAGAGAGATCGAAGGACTGATTGCAGACAGCAGGCAAAATCAGGTTGAACGTGGGGTTATGAAAACATTTTTTGTAACGCTGCGCTCCGTGGATACGGTGAAATCATTTGTCGATGATATGAGCCGGATGGAAGGGGACGTTTTTCTTTCTGTTGGAAAATATGTGATTGACGCCAAATCCATTATGGGGATTTATAGTCTGGATCTGTCCAATCCCTTACAGCTTGCCATAGAGAACTGGAAAGACGAATATACGCAGATTGTTGAAAAATATCTGTAGAATCGGACAAATAGACGAAAACCATCCCAAAGCTGGCATTCTGCGCCATACTTTGGGATGGTTTTGCATTGACAGGTTTTATTTTGCCAAAAGCAACATAATTTTGTTGCTCCGCGCAATAAATTTGGTCATGGCGTCCGGAGACAGCGGCTGGTTGCCCAAGAGGGCAAGATCATAGAGCTGTTCGCAGAAGTCTGTAACGTATTCGGATTCTTTGTTGTTGAGGATATATTGGACAAGCGTATGGTTGGCGTTTAAAGTCAGTGTCTGATCCGCGCCAAACATGGACGCGTCCATGCCCATACCGCCCATAGCATACATTTTCATCATATCCTGCATACGGCGTCCTTCCTCGGAAAGCGTAATAATGGAAGAGATATTGCTGTCCTTTAATTTTTCTACCTGGATTTGCAGCTTGTCGTTGTTTAACGCTTTGTGGAATACCTCGGAAAGAGTTTCGGCGGCCTCTTTTAATTCTTCTGCGGAGCTTTCCTCTTTTAAGGATTCGGTCAGATCGGCGTCAATGCGCATAAATTTATAGGTTTCGTTGCGCCGCTCGAGCTGGGAGATAAACGAGGTGTCGATATTGTGATCTAAAATGACCGCGTTCATATCCTGTTCCTTAAACATCTTAATGTATTGCCCCTGTTGATTGACGTCCGTAACATAATAGATAATATTGCGATTGTCTTTTTCCTCTTTGGCAGGGGTTTCCTCTGTCTGATCGGTTTCGGCCGCATCTTCAGTGGTTGCTTCGGCGTTCGTTTCCGGCGTCTCCTCAGCAGGCTTGATCCATTCCGGCAGCGTTAAGTATTTGTCGTTGATATCTTTAAATAGGATATAGTCGTTCATCTTGTCACAGAACTTTTCGTCTTTTAAGCAGCCGAATTTGATAAACGGACTGATATCGTCCCAATATTTTTCATAGGCTTCTTTTTCCGTTTTGCACATCCCAATCAGCTTGTCCGCAACTTTTTTGGTAATATAATCGGAAATCTTTTTGACAAATCCGTCGTTTTGCAACGCGCTTCTGGATACGTTCAGCGGCAGATCCGGGCAGTCGATCGTGCCTTTTAACAGCATTAAAAATTCTGGGATCACTTCTTTGATATTATCAGCCACAAATACCTGGTTGTTGTAGAGCTTGATGGTGCCTTCAATGGAATCGTATTCGGTGTTGATTTTTGGAAAATAGAGAATGCCCTTTAAATTAAACGGATAGTCCATGTTTAAGTGAATCCAGAACAGAGGTTCTTTATAATCCATAAAGACCTTGCGGTAAAACGCCTGGTACTCTTCATCGGTACAGT
>CAOJLW010000149.1 GCA_948438565.1 uncultured Lachnospiraceae bacterium
TTTCTGCTGTGTAAGAAGGAGTAACTATGACTTAAGTTGACGACATTGATTCCCCCGCTCCTGCGGATGCAGACAAGGAAAACACCGTGAATGATTCGGTGGATGCAGACGGAGAGGATCCGCTTGCGGACGGCGTACTGACCGTGGGAACCAATGCCGAGTTTCCGCCGTTTGAGTATGTCGGGGACGACGGCGAGCCGGACGGCTTTGATATTGCTCTGATTAAGGCAATCGGTGAAAAGCTTGGCGTGGATGTAGAAGTGGAGAATATGGAATTTGACTCTTTGGTGGCTTCTATTGGAAGTAAAATTGACGTGGCAATTGCGGGTATGACCGTAACCGACGAACGTAAAAATATGGTTGATTTTTCTGACTCTTATTATCAGGCCGTGCAATATGTCCTGGTTCCGAAGGAGACGGATATTGCAGAAGCGTAGGATCTGGAAGGCAAGACGATTGGCGCGCAGCTGGGGACAACCGGTGATTTTATGATAGAGGAAATCAAGGATGCGACGGCGGCGCAGTACAACAAAGGGGTGGATGCCGTAAATGATTTGATCAACGGAAGGCTGGACGCGGTCATTATAGATAAAAATCCGGCGTTGGTATTTGCCGATAAATTCAGTGATGAAATTCAGTATATGGATTTTCATTACGATCCGGAGGACTATGCCATTGCATTGCCAAAAGGCAATGAAACATTGCAAAGCCAGGTCAACGACGCTTTGGAGGAATTGAAATCGGACGGGACATTTGACGAGCTGGTCAGCCAGTATATCGAAAACTAGAGAGAATAGAAGTGGAGAAAATCTATGAATGAATGGTTTGCAGATATAGCATATAAATTCCAGATTGCCTTTATAGATGGGGATCGTTGGAAGCTCTATCTGAAAGGATTGGGCGTCACCCTACAGATTTCACTTTTTGCTGCGATTTTAGGTGTGGCAATCGGCATTGTCGTGGCATTGATGAAATTGTCCGTCAAAAAAAACGGAAAACGTTCGATATGGTCTGTGATTGCCCAGGCGTATATTGACATTATTCGCGGTACGCCGTCAGTTCTACAGCTTTTAATTATGTGGTTCATCGTGATGGAGAACAGTAAAAATGGCATATTGGTAGCTGTTTTGACTTTTGGGATTAATAGTGGAGCCTATGTATCGGAAATTATGAGGGCCGGTATTTTGGCGGTGGATCATGGGCAGATGGAAGCTGGACGTTCTTTGGGGTTATCCAAAGGACAGACGATGCGTTTTATTATTTTGCCACAGGCAGTAAAAAATGTATTGCCGCCCATTGGCAATGAGTTTATCGTCCTGTTAAAAGAGACGGCGATTGTCGGGTATGTCAGCCTGTCGGATCTGACCCGGACGGCCAGCCAGGTATCTTCGAGGACATTTGAAGCATTTATGCCGTTAGTCGGCGCTGCAATTATCTATTTTATCATCATTAAAATATTGAGCAAATTGATTGAACTGCTGGAGAGGAGGCTGCGTAAAGGTGATCACCGTTAAGAACCTGCATAAATCATTTGGAAAGACAGAAATATTAAAAGGCATTGATTACCATGTGGAGCAGGGGGAAAAGATCGTCGTGGTCGGGCCTTCCGGTTCCGGGAAAAGTACATTTTTACGATGTATGAACCTTTTAGAGACGCCAACGCAAGGGGAAATCTGGTTTGACGGACAGTTAATTACGGATCCTAAAACCAATATCAATAAGGTCAGGGAGCATATGGGTATGGTATTTCAGAATTTTAACCTGTTTAACAACCTGACTATTTTGGATAATATTACCTTGGCGCCCACTAAGCTCAAACTGATGAATAAGGAAAAAGCGGTTGAGACGGCGACGAACCTTTTAAAGCGCGTCAATCTGCTGGAAAAAGCAGACGCTTACCCGTCGCAGCTTTCTGGCGGCCAGAGGCAAAGGATTGCAATTGTGCGTTCTCTGGCCATGAATCCCAAGGTCATGCTGTTCGATGAGCCGACTTCCGCATTGGATCCGGAGATGGTAGGTGAGGTTTTGGACGTTATGAAAGAATTGGCTGCGGACGGGATGACCATGGTCGTGGTGACGCATGAAATGGGATTTGCACGTGAAGTAGGCAGCAAGGCGCTTTTCATAGACGAAGGGATCATCATGGAAGAAAATACGCCGGATGAGTTTTTCACCAATCCGCAAAATCCCAGACTACAGGATTTTCTCTCAAAAGTATTATAAAAACAGCGGGAGGGGGCAATGCCCTCCCGTTTTTTGTTTCAGAGGAAAGACATTGCCGCGATAAAGTGTGAAAGCATGTAACTTTCCTTTGAAACAAAAACTCTCCGGGTTGCTGAAACGGAGTGTAGAGGATGCGTACTGCACGCAAAAAAAAATGACGGTTTATGCACACGTTTTTATTCAGGTCATCAGAGAGGCCAGAAAAATACTGGCGGCAATGCCGCCTGCTGTTGCCAATAACGCGCCGGCAAGCGTAAAGCGGGTTTTTTTGACATGAATATGCATAAAATAGATGCTCATGGTATAAAAAATCGTTTCCGTACAGCTCATCATAATCGAAGCGGCAAGACCGATAAACGAATCGGTGCCATAAGTTTTAAACAGATCTAGAAGCAATCCGGTGGCCGCAGAAGAAGAAAACATTTTCACTATGGCAGCGGGGATTAGCTCCGTAGGAAAATGCAAAGGTCCCATCAGTTGTTTTAAAATTTCCGAAAGAAAATCAAAAAAACCGGAAGCGCGTAAAATTCCTACGGCAGTCATAAGGCCTACCAGAGTAGGCAGGATATCAATTACAGTCAAAAAGCCGTCTTTTGCGCCTTTGAGAAAATCCTGATAGATATTCTGGCGGTTTAACAGACCGTTTGTCACGATCAGAAAAATAGTGAGCGGGATGATGGCCTCGGATAAAAAATGTAAAAATTGCATGGCGTTTGCTCCGCGGTGTCCTCTTTGTAATATATGACGCGCAGAATTCATCCATGAAAAAACTTGCAAACTTCTCTAAGATGCTATATTCTTGTAATGGTTGAAATAATGACATCCCATAATAGGAGAAAAAATATGATATATCATAATGTGTTGGAAGCAATCGGTCATACGCCGATTATCAGGTTAAATAAAATGAACCGGCCCCAAAATGCCGAGGTTCTGGTCAAATTTGAAGGTTTAAATGTAGGTGGCTCCATCAAAACGCGGACGGCGTACAATATGATCCTGGCTGCCGAAAACATGGGACTAGTGCATAAAAATACGGTGATTGTAGAACCCACCAGCGGCAATCAGGGCATTGGTTTAGCGCTGGTGGGGGCAGTGCGCGGTTATAAGACGATTATCATTATGCCCGATTCCGTCAGTGAAGAGCGCAGGCGGTTGGTGAAACATTATGGCGCTGAAGTTCGATTGATTCATGATGCGGGCAACATCGGGGAATGTATTGACAAATGCCTACAGACTGCGCTTGAAATGGCAAAAGCCGATCCAAATGTTTTTGTCCCGCAGCAATTTGAAAATCCCAACAACATTAAAGCGCATAAGCATCATACGGCTTTGGAAATTTTAGAACAGGTGGCGGGGCCAATTCATGGTTTTTGTTCCGGAATCGGTACGGGAGGGACTATTACGGGTATTGGCGAAGTGTTAAAAGCGCAGAATCCGGATATTTTAATCTGGGCCGTGGAACCGCAAAACGCGGCGATTTTGGCAGGAGGCACGATTGGCACGCATTTGCAGATGGGGATTGGCGACGGCGTGATCCCCGGAATTTTAAATCAGAAGATCTATGAGGATATCTATATTGTTACGGATGAAGAAGCGATTCAAACCGCAAAGGATTTGGCGCGTTTGGAAGGGATCTTGTGCGGGATTTCCAGTGGGACGAATGTGGCTGCCGCATTAAAGATGGCCGAGAAGCTAGGAAGCGGCAAGACCGTTGTAACCGTACTTCCTGATACTGCGGAGCGGTATTTTTCCACACCGCTTTTTGAAGATTAGTGGAGGAGACCTATGGATTGGTTGCTGCAATTAGATGGAGACATTCTTTTATGGATACAGACGCATTTGCGCAGAGAATGGCTAGATCCGGTTGTCACTTTTATTACCGGTTTAGGGGACGGGGGATGGTTTTGGCTGGTTCTTTTGGCCGTAATGCTTATATTTAAAAAATCCCGCGGCGTCGGGCAGGCAGGCCTGATAGCGGTTTTGATTGGATTTATCGTTACCAACCTGATATTAAAAAATGCCGTGGCACGGATTCGTCCCTATGAAGCGGTAGAGGGTTTAAACCTGATTGGCCGAAGGGCAAGGGATTTTTCCTTTCCCTCCGGCCACTCTACTTGTTCCATGGCGGCGTCGACAGTCCTGTTATTAAAATTGCCCAAACAATATGGCGTGCCGGCGTTGTGCCTTGGGATTGGTATCTGCCTGTCCAGACTCTATATCGGAATCCATTATCCGTCGGACGTACTGGCAGGTATGGCAATCGGTATTGGGGCGGCTGTTGTGGCGTCTCAGATAAAATTAAAGGTCTAATTTTAAATTGGCCAACAAAGACCCCAGGTTTGTCGATGCAGATTCATGCGATGTGTATTCCGCCGCGCTGTTGTCAAGGAAAGTAGCTTCCAAATCAGCTGTTTCTTCTTCCAATACGCGCATACTTAAACTGATTTTGTTATCATTCGTATTGAGGATTTTGGCCTTTATTTTTTGTCCGACTTCTAAAACCTCTCCGGGTTTTTTGATGCGTCTGGTAGAAATCTGAGAAATATGTACCAGGCCGCTTAAACCGTCGCCAATATTGATAAATGCGCCGTAAGGCATCAGGGTTTCTACCGTTCCTTCTACAATGGAGCCGGGCGCCAGCATGGAAATTTTATGGTTATGCGCTTCTTGCGCGCGTTCCCGTTCGATGACTTTAGCAGAGAGAACCAATTTTGTTCTGCTTTTATCTACGGTAATAACACGTACGTCGATGTCTTTGCCTAGCCAGGGATTGCAGTCTTCGACATAATCCAGACTCAAATGGGAAGCCGGGATAAATCCCCGGATGCCTTCTACATAGGCGATAACGCCGCTTGGAACAATGCCTTTAATGCGGACTTTTAAGTTCGTGCAATCCTCCATATATTTGTTTAATCTGTCCCATGCAAGGATGTCGTTTGCTTCTTTACAGGAAAGCAATAAATTGCCCTCTCCGTTGTCCATACGGATGATGGTGGCTTCTAACGTGTCTCCGATATGGATGGATTCCATAGGATTAAAGTCCGGATCGTTGCTCAGATCCGCGGCCTTGATAATTCCGGAAGCATAATACTTAAGATCCAGGGTAACCTCTTCTTCCGTTACGGCAATGACCGTGCCGGTAATGATATCCCCTTCGGAAAGTTTGCGGAAGGAAGATTCCAGTTCGCGTTTGTAATCTTCCATGGATTCGGTTGCCTGCGTTGTTGTTGTGTCTGCCATTTTCATACACTCCTTTTTATTTGCTAGCGTACTGACCGTAGGGTATCCTCAGTGGACAAAGGGATAAACGGTTTCGTATTAAGCACACTAGTCACATGATATACCCATTATAACACATATGTGTGTTTTGAGAAACAAAATGAAATTTTTGTTAAAAAAAATTTATGGAATAAAACTCCTTTTCATCGCATACAATAGTATCCTAGGAGAACAAATGAAAAAACGGGAAAAATCATTTGACAATTCCGATAGAAACATTTATAATAAAAAAACTTCATAATATCGCGGGGTGGAGCAGTCTGGAAGCTCGTCGGGCTCATAACCCGAAGGT
>CAOJLW010000150.1 GCA_948438565.1 uncultured Lachnospiraceae bacterium
CCCCTGCAAATAATTAAATAATTTCCCGCAATTCCTACAGCTTCTGACATCCACTACTATTCCCTCCTATCCATTTTGCCCTATGCTAATACAGCAAGCATAAATCCGCGCCGCCCCCGCCTCTTTCAACACAGCTGCCGCCGAATCCAATGTGCTCCCTGTCGTATAGATATCATCTACTACCAAAATACATCTTAATTGTACAATATTTTGCGCCGTTTTAAAAGCATTTTTTAGATTATTTTTTCTTTCCGCATCATTTAAAGTTTTCTGTGGCTTCGTATCGCGCACCCGGATCAAAAGATCCGTACAGACCGGTATCCCTAACGCCCGCCCCAATTCTTTTGCCAGAATTTCCGCCTGATTATACCCCCTGCGTTTCTGTTTTCGCCTGTACAGCGGAATCGGAACAATCGCTTCGATTCCCTGCCTCTTGATCCATGCTCCATAGCGCAATGCGATTTCCGACGCATAGACTTTTCCATATTCCCGTTTATTTTGATATTTAAAACGGTAAACAGACGCTTTAACTCCCTCTTCATACACCCAAAGCGCTTTCCCCTGTACAAAGCCATGTTTCTTTTTCATACAATCCGGACAAAACTCCTGCCTTGGATTTTCTAAAGGTTGTCCACATTGCATACAGGCAGGCTCCGTTACATAACGCACCTTTTTTCTGCATAGATCGCAAATGCCTTCCTCCGGCAAAACCACGCCATCGCAAATCGGGCATCTGGGCGGATACAACATATCCAATATCCACTGATCGATCTTGCGGATTTTCTCCATGAGACTTGATAATTTTTGATTCATAATTCCTTTCCGCCTGCCGGCCCATATTTCCGGATCTCTTCCGCAAGTCCGGAATATCGTTTTTGCTGTTTCATATTTTGGATCATGGCGTCAAACGTCGTCTCGTCCCCGACCAAGGTCACGCACTTTTTCGCTCTAGTTACCGCCGTGTAGATTAGATTTCGGTTCATAAGCATTCTTGGCCCGCTAAGCAAAGGGATCACCACAGCCGGATATTCCGAACCCTGGGATTTATGGATGGTAATCGCATAGGCATGTTCCAGCTCGTCCAGGTTCTTCAGAGAATATTCCGCCATACGAGACTCGTCAAATTCAATTGTCATCGTTTCCGCATATGCATTGATCTCCCGTACAATCCCCATATCCCCGTTAAATACACCGACGCCCTTATCCACGGCAATGCCATATTGACTTCGGATTTCCCACTCCAACTGGTAATTATTTTTCGTCTGCATCACCTTATCGCCTTCCCGAAACATACGGCCTCCATTCTCCCACTCTTTTTTTTCCGAAGATTTTGGATTGAGGTATTGCTGTAAAATGAAATTCAGACGTTCCACCCCGAGTAAGCCTTTGCGCATAGGCGTCAAAACCTGGATATCAAATGGAGAAGCGTCCACAAATTTGGGCAGTTTCTGCGCGACAAGCTGAATCGTAACATTGACAATTTTATCCGCATCATACCGTTTTAAAAAGAAAAAATCCATGCTTTGATTATCCAATAGGACAGGCTCCCCGTCATTGATTTTATGGGCATTTAAAATAATATCGCTTTTCGCCGCCTGCCGGAAAATCTTCGTCAGCTTTACCACTGGAAACGCCTGCGATTCAATCATATCCTTTAACACACTCCCCGGCCCGACGCTTGGGAGCTGATTGACGTCACCGACTAAAACCAGCCTTGTCCCTGGCGCAATGGCTTTTAACAGGGCATACATCAGGCTGATATCCACCATAGACATCTCGTCAATAATCACGGCGTCTGTCTCCAGCGGACATTCCTCATTTCTGGCAAATCCGGCATTGCCGTCAATGCCTCCGTTTAATTCCAGCATACGGTGGATGGTACGCGCTTCATAGCCGGTTGTTTCACTCATCCGCTTGGCCGCCCGCCCGGTCGGCGCGCCGAGAAAAACATCCACCCCTTCTAATTCGAAATAACGGAGAATCGCATTGATTGTCGTGGTTTTTCCGGTGCCGGGTCCTCCAGTAATCACCAAAAGGCCGCTTCTTACAGCTTCTTTTACCGCTCGAATCTGCATCTCATCCGGTTCCAGGCCGCTCTGCCGCTCAATCTGGCGAATACGCGTTTCCATTTCTATTTCCGGAACGTCCGTTTTTCTATGCAATCTGTGCAGCATCGCGGCAACGGCAGCTTCCATTTGATAATATGCCGCGGCATAGATATGGTCGCCTTTTATCCGGATTTTTTGTGCAATCGCCAGATCCATATAATGCTTTTCCACAAGCGAGCGATCCACACCCAACAGTCTGGCCGCCTGTTCGGTCAATTCCTCTTGCGGCAAATACGTATGGCCGTCGGCAGATGCCTGTAACAGTGTGTATAAAACGCCGCTTTTCATCCGAAAATCCGAATCCATACGGATCCCAACCTTGGCTGCAATTTCATCGGCCGCTTTAAATCCCACCCCTTGGATATCGTCTGCAAGCTGATACGGATTTTCTTTGACGACCCGGTATACATCCCGTCCGTACATCTTATAAATTTTTCCAGCTAAATTGACGGAAATCCCATATTGCTGCAAAAAGATCATCGCCTTACGTAAATCCCGTTTTTCCGTAAACTGCCCTGCTATCTCCGTTGCCTTGCGTTCGCTGATCCCTTTGACCTCTACCAGACGTTCCGGCTCCTCCTCTATAATCCGAAAGG
The DNA here is from genome assembly GCA_948438565.1 of uncultured Lachnospiraceae bacterium. Taxonomy (GTDB): domain Bacteria; phylum Bacillota; class Clostridia; order Lachnospirales; family Lachnospiraceae; genus Roseburia_B. The sequence continues at coordinate 2,705 of CAOJLW010000150.1, forward strand.
TATCCTGCCCAAAACGGCGCACTATGCGCGCCGCCAACGCTGTGCCAATCCCCTTGACCGCACCGGAACCCAGATAACGCTCCATGGCAGTCTCATCCTCCGGTTCGCATTCGCTTATGCTATGGATAGCTAACTGTTTTCCATAGATTGGATGTTCGGTATACTCCCCCGACACTTCCACGGTTTCTCCTTCATTCATCAGCGAACATACACCTACGCAAGTGAGCTCTTCTTCTCCGACCGCAAGTTCCATCACAGTATATCCGTTATCCGGATTCCGAAATATTATATGCTTCACATAACCTTTCACTGTCTCCAAAGCCATAACCTCCATAAGGCTCTTTTTCCTAATATTATTTTCCTTTTGCATTTCACAGCTGCAAGGTCTTTCCTTTGAAATAAAAAATATTGGACATATGCACCGGCACACATCCAATATCCGTTATCTGAATCCTATAAAGAATAATTCCGCTTCATCTGTTCATACATCTGTTTGGCCAACCCCAAATCCTGCTGGCTGCAAATTTGTTTGGAAAGGCTCTGCATCATTTCCTGTTTATAGAAATCTGTCAACTGTGACATGGAGGCATCCTCATCCTCCTCTTTGGGAATCGTCTTTTCGATTTCCTTAAGTACCTGTTCCACAAAGTATGCTTCAAACTCTTTGCAGACTCCCATCAGCTCTTCGTCCGTAGCCGTGGAAAGATCACCGCCCAATTTGCCCTGCAAGGCGTCCGCGCTAGTGTTGGCCGCAGACGTATAAGTCTGATCCAACAACCCCGATAAGCCGTCTATTCCAATTGCCATCCGTATTTCCTCCCATCATTTCCGGACTAACGCCGTAATCCGTTCGCCTGCTGAAGCATCTCATCCGACGCCTGGATTGCTTTGGAATTCAATTCATACGCCCTCTGGGCAATAATTAAATTGACCATCTCATCTGCAATCTGAACATTGGAACCTTCCAGATAATTCTGGTGGATCGCGCTTCTCTCCAATCCGTTTGCCGTCGCCTCATTGAGCGGAGCGCCGGAAGCGTCGGTCTGTGCCAACAGGCTTCTGGAAAGTTTATCAAGACCTGCCGGATTGGTAAACTGATACAAGGCAATCGACTGATTCATCGCTACGTACTGTCCCTGCGCATTGATATAGCCGATATCCCCTTCCTCTGAAATCCGGATATTACCGCTGGTCACGCCGGCCGGAATCACAATGGTATTGCCGTTGGAATCTAACACCGGCAATCCGTCGGAAGTGCAAAGCGTCGTGCCAGTCACGCCAACCGCCCAGTTAAAGGAACCGTTCCTGGTATAATATACATTGCCGTCGTCGCCGCGGACTGCAAAGAATCCCTGGCCTTCAATGGCAAAATCCGTATCGCTTTCACTGGCCAGCATTGCCCCCTGCGTGTAAAATGTATTGTTGGCGGCAAACCGCGTCCCCAAACCCACTTGAGCAGGAACCGGCTTTTGTTCGCCGTTTGCCGTCGTCGTCCTGGTCTGAATATTTTGATACAACAGGGATTTAAACTCTGCCCGCTGCGACTTATATCCCGTCGTATTAATATTGGAAATATTATGCGATATTGTATCTACATTTGTCTGCTGCGCTTTCATGCCTGATGCCGCAGTCCAAAGCGATCTCATCATAATGATCTATCCTCCTATATCTGTCCTACCGTATTGACCGCTTTATCCAGCGTGCCGTCAATCGTAGTAATAATTTTCTGATTTGCTTCATATGCACGGGTAATTGTAATCATATCCACCATCTCCGAAACGATATTGACGTTGGACATTTCCAGGCATCCCTGTTCTATCTTAGCATTGGAAGCAATCCTCTGAGCTCCCGCAACCGGATCGTATAAGTTCTCGCCGTATTTTTCGAGATAATTGTAATCTTCAAAATCGACGATCCCGATCTGCCCTACCTGCACATTATTCTGAGTGACGATCCCTTCCGTGTCGATCCTAACTTCCTGATTGGGATCTACCCTGACATAATTGGCCGCGCCTCCGACTGCGTTTGCCGCCCCGTTAGCATTCAAAACATAATCGCCGTCCTTCGTCCTTAAATAACCGTCTCTGTCCACTGTAAACGAACCGTCCCTGGTATATTTGATGGACGTCTGTCCATTTTTACTGCGGAATTCAATGGCAAAAAACCCTTCGCCGTCCAATGCGACGTCGTACGGGTTATCCGTTACCGAAAACGAACCCTGCGTGTAATCCCGGTATGTCTCCCCTACCTTTGTCCCCAGGCTGACATCGCCTAACCTCCTGCGGGATACAATTTCTGATGTGTCTTTAATTTTCACTGCCAGTTGTTCGTCAAACGACTGGTTGACTGTGCCTTCTTTCTTATAGCCGGTTGTACTCGCATTGGCAAGATTGTTGGTCATTACATCCATCCGCCGCATTTCTTCGATCATGCCGGTATAAGCGGTATATAAGCCTTTAACCATGTACAGTTCTCCTTCCCTGCTGCTTATTCTGCGCTCATCCCTGAACTGCCTGCCATCCTTGATATTATCTAAACGGATAAAAATCCTATATCTATATATCGGCGTCCATGTCTGTGATCTTTAGTCATCATCCCGTTTTCCTGCTAAAAATTCTACAAACTTACCGGTTCCAATCGCCACACAGGTCATCGGCTGCTCCGCTGTCATGGTATTGATCCCGGTCCTGTCCTCAAGCAGCTCCTCCAACCCTCGCAACAACGCGCCGCCTCCGGTCAATACAATCCCCCGATCCGCAACGTCGGCAGCCAATTCCGGCGGCGTCTTTTCCAGTACGCTGTGCACCGCCTCTACAATCTGCAAGGTTGGCTCCCGCAATGCATCCTCCGTCTCTTCGGAAGATACGGTCACGGTCTTTGGCAGACCGGTTACCAGGTTCCGCCCACGGACGTCCATCGACTCATTGTGTCCATTTGGAAAACAGGAGCCTATTTTGATCTTGATATCCTCAGCCGTCCGCTCACCGATCAACAGATTGTGTTTCTTGCGCATATAGCGTACAATCGCCTCATCAAAATCATCCCCGGCAATCTTAATCGAAGTG
>CAOJLW010000151.1 GCA_948438565.1 uncultured Lachnospiraceae bacterium
ATGTGTGTAGCGGATTGGAAATTTTGGGGCGCGGCGTGTAAAATGATCAGGAATGTTCTTATAGATTTAAATAAAAATATAGAGGTTAGAGAGGCAGAGTACAGACGGTTTTTCCATCTCTCTGCCTTTTTGACATTTTTTAGGCATGGCGCCAGTCTATCCTTAGCGTACAAGGAAGATTTATACCTTTATGTACCCTGAGAGTAACGTATGTTTGGGGCAAAAACTGAACAATCGAATATCTTAATCAATAAAAGACAATTAAAAAATTATCTGCCCGCAGCCATATGACCCTGAAAAGATGCAAGGCAGAGAGAAAGGAACACATTATGATTCAGACCATACGTCTTTTACGGGAAAAAGAGGATGATATATGGGCGCTTTATATTATAGAATTTTTAAAATTGATAGGATGTGTCGTAACGGATGTGACGCTGCAGGAAATAAAGATGGATTCAAATGTGCCTTTACCAGGCAGATATGATATGAATTTGTGCCTGAATATGAAGAATGAGGATGAACGCCTCAATTCTGTCAAACAATGGCGGGAGGAAGAAGGCGATATTCGCTCCTTTTGCTTTTTCTTTGTGCCGCGCTTAAACAGCGATGATGGACTGAAGTCATTGCGATTAACGGGGCAGAAGATACTTGATCATAATATGATAGACTGGGTTTGGAAGAATTCGGAGGATGTGGTTTTTCTGAAAGAGATCAGCCATATTTATTGTCAGACGGATGCGTTTTATTATCTGTACAATAAGGGGAGTTTAAAGTTTGCGCAGGAGTTTTATCCGCTAAGCGGGATGAAAAGAGATTTTAATGAAGCAAAGCGATATGCCCGCGAAAAGGCCTTGAAAATGACATTTTTATGTTTTAATCACTGTTACAGTAAATTATTAGAAAAACAGTTGACATTGGGAAAAACGGGCAAATACGACAGATATGCGATTTTGAAATTAAAATATAAGTTGAATCAGATGGGGAAATGGATAGGCGCCGGTCCGTTGTTTAAAACACAGACGATGTTAGATGAGGTGGAGTGTTTAAGACGGCAGAATCCAGATTTTATTCGAATCAACTATCTGGGAGCTAAGATCTGCGTAGCGGACAGCCGTTATCTGGCAGACGGCGAGATGTATTACGGATATGCCATTGAGAAGGTAAAAGAGTTACATTCGGACGCTCCGGTAGAAGATTTCCTATACTATCAAGTGGGGAAATATTTTGAAAAATTGCGTGGGGATTTAAAGAGGGCAAAGAAGTATTACGATTTGGCCTGCCAGTGTAATCTAAGGGCATACCGATCTTTGTACAAGATTGCGCAGGCATATAAAGCGGATGGAGAGACAGAAGAAGCGATTGCTAAGCTCAATCAGATTATTGAGCTGCTGTTAAATGGATATCAAATGCATATGGTGATGCCAAAACAGCAGATTTATCTCTATAAATGCTTTGTTTTGCTGGGGGATATTTATTTTCAGGACAGAGTCTTTGATTTGGCGCAGATCTGTTATCAGCGTGCCGTGGAGATGTCAAAGGCTGGAAGTGATTTTTATAATGTTTTGATTCCCAGTGCAGATAAAAAGGCGGACTGTTTCAGCAGTGTATTTTCTACTTGTTTGCCTATTCAGCCGGTCTATATGAAATTGATTGGCTGCTTCGCGCAGTATCGGGATTATGCGAGTATTGAAAACTATTATACAAAATTGAATGAAATGGAAGTCTAAAGATAATTGTTTGGGGGGATTTACGGATATGATTTTAAAATATACCAAATTGGAACAGGAAGGAATTGTAATAGAAGAGGACAAAATGTTTCAGGATTCAGCCTTTTGTCTTGTTTTTCAGAAAGCCCGACGGTTGATTGAGGATGTGATTCGTAAAAATCGTATTCCAACGGAACTATTTCCAAAGACGGTTCAAGAACAGGCCAACAATGTGATTTCTTTTATTGGCAGGCGTGGAACTGGCAAAACATCTGTTATGCTTTCTGTACATCAGATGTTTAAGAATTATCAAAAAAACAATTTTTTACGGGAATGTAAAGGGTATGAAGACGCTTCATTCATTACCATTGATTATATCGACGCCTCCAAGTTGGAAAAGGGAGAAGATATTTTAGAATTGGTATTGGCTAATATGTTTTCCAAATTGAGGAAATATGATGAGGATCTGGGGACATCCGGGGGATTGGGCGGCTCTGTCGGAGGTTATATGAATCGGAAACTTTATCAGTTGTTTGATGAAATATATGGCAGCCTTCCGACTGTGCTACAGCATGCCAAAGATTATCATGGAATTTCTCCGATCCGTATGCTTACCCAATTGTCTAACAGCCAGATGCTGGGGATAAAAATGCAGACACTGGTTCGTGAATATCTCGCTTATTTAGCTTCTGCAAGTCCAAATAGCAATAATAATCATTTTTTAGTAATTGCGATTGATGATATAGATATGCATTTTCAAAGTGAAGGAAAAACTCCATACGATATGCTGGAAACGATTCATCGGTATTTGATGATTCCAGGTGTAATTGTCCTTTTGACCTATAATTATGTGGATTTACGCGTGGGTGTGGAAAAACATTTTCGCAAGGTCTATAAAGTGAATGACGCAATCATGATGCCAGATGAGGATATCAAGGCGATTTCTATTAATTATTTGCAGAAAATTTTACCAATGCATACCAGGATCGGGATGCACTCTTTGAATAAAAAGGATTATTCTCTGTTTTCGGATAATATGGTAAAGATCCAGTTTGAGAGAGATAAAGTCAATGAGGTTTTACAGCCGTTTGTTGCCTATTTGGTGGATGGGGATCAGAAAACACTCGAATTATCGATAAAAAGATTTGTCTTTTTATTAAAAGCGTCTGTTGCGGGTTTATATTATGATGCAAACGGAGAGAAGTTTCATTTTGCAGAACCTTCCACACTCCGTGAATTGGCGCAGATTTGTAAATTTTATGGGAAATATCAGGGCGCGTTGGATGAGACAAAGTTGGAAGAGCTATTTAAAGAATTACTGGATGATCTCTATTTTCGCTATGCAAAAGAAGAGCTGACATGGATCGAAATGAAACAATTTAATGAGTATCTAAGTGTATCCGTAGAACGGAGAAGTCGTGATATTATCCGTGACGTACAGGAAAAGTTTGGTAAGGGTGGCTATTCCCAAATTACATTCCGAGGAAGTATGGCGTTTTTGTTCTATGGATATGGTGAGTTGTCTTATGCTTTGTATATAGCCAAGCATAAAAAAATGCTTTCAAAAGGTTTGGTATGCTGTATACTGCATTCGTATACAATTTTATTGACAGAGTTTTATCATAGGATGCTTCTGGAAGAGCAAAGTGGGAATCAGCAGGAAAACCGCAGGCGTATCATTCAGATTATGGGAGCTTCCGTTGCAGGGAGCTGGTCAAATTTGATTACGCCACGAGTCCATATCATACAAAATCAGGAGTTAAAACCAAATAAAGAGTATACAATCGGAAGGGAGCAATCGAATATTGTATCCGTTGGAGCTATACAATTTGGAAAAACAAGAGTGGAGTGGACATTTAAACTTTCTAAACAAAGGAATTTGGTGGAACAGATTCGTATGTTTGAAATGTTAAATATGTTTTGGACAGAGGTAGAGACGTTGGAAAGCGCATCGGATCAAGGACAAAGGACGGATATTACGTTTCGGTCTGGCTCTTTGGAGTATGCTGCGGATGTTCCAGGCTCTGATCAACCGCCAGTGTTTGTGATACAGTGTTCAACCGCTTGTTTTAATATCTTTAATTTTGTGAACAACCTCTTTGCTGCTGCTGATTTTTTTAGAAATTTACATTCACAAATGCTTCCTGTTTTGACAGAGTTTTGCCAGCAGTTAGTGCGTGCTGGGATGGGGCGACAATGCGGTATACCGTATGAAGATACAGAAAAAGTGACGGTAGAATGGGTACGAGATCTTTTGGAGGATTCATCCTTAAAAAAAATGGGAAAGGACTGGTTTGTGAAATGGCATGGACTGGCTATGCCGATTTATAGTTTCGATATGATGTATAATATCTTTAAACGTCAATATCAAAATTATATGCCTGATTTGCCAATGGCCAAGTTGGATGAATTTTGGGGATATTTACAGCAAGTATATGAGGAGATTGGGGATTTGCTTCGGCAGGAGGATGAATTTTATTATTCCAATGGAGCAGGGGAAATGGATCAGCATTCCTATCATTTTTATCGTGCTTACAAAGACAGTCCATTTCTGGCTTATCTGCAAACTATACAAAAAAATGATGCGTTGTCAAAGGAGTTTCAAGAACGCTTTACAGATATGATATCCAGTATCGCTCAGATACGTTAAGGTGAAAGTAGATGATACATAAATTATCCAGAATTGTTAAAATGCTGTTTCGGCGTATTCCTATCGAACGGTTATTATCTTTGGATGAGAAGAAAAAGGTATATTACGACTGTTTTCCGTCCGAATATTTGCAGGAACTCATGCTGACATATCATAAGCAATTTTCCGATACGGAGATGCATTTGCAGATGAGCGAGCTGCAAAAGCAGATACGGATCGATAGAAGGCATAACGGATACCGGATGGAAACGACCGATACGTTTCATGTGTTTGAGGTATTGTTTTTTTATATACCAGAGATTTTAGTCTTTCATGAAAACCGAGTGGTATGCAAATACAACAGGCTGCTTGAGTGGAACGATCTTACAAAGGCAATCGGTGAGGATTTGCCGGTGCTTTCGATGATGGCGATGCGCGACGTAGAGCAGGGGAAACAATGTGGAAGCTTTTCCTGGTCGCCGGTGATTGGCCACAATAACAGTCAGTTAAATAAAATCCTGGAAAAAGGGATGGCGGACAACCATTTTCATTTGCGTGGGGCGTCTCCCTATTTTCAGGTCAGTTGGATGAATTTGATGAATGCCCCTGCAAGAAGCGTTTTTTTACAAAAGTTGGCATGGATGGAAATTAATTATAGAGATAAAAATAAGAAATCTGAGGTGGGTATAGCAAGGCAGCCGTTTCGTATTTTAGTATTTCAGGCGGCGTGTATCCGCTTGTATTTATGTAATCAGCTTATGCGTCTGCAACTGGAGCTGGACTGGATGCAATTGGAAAATATGTTGTCTGATTCGAATTATCTGGAGGCCAGCATAAACAGAATTCAGGTTCTTATAGATGATATCGTGCCAGGAGCGCAAGTGATGGATTATATGCTCTGTTTTGCATCGGTCAGGTATGCGTCCGGTGAGGAGGAATACCGTTTTTTAGCAGGAGAACGTTGGTTTGTCTATCGTATGTTGAAAAATGTTTTGACTGGTGATCGGACGTTTACACGAAAAGAATATAATCTCTTTTATGCATATTTACGGATTAAAAATGAGATCCGGGGTGAATTAGTTCACTCTAATGACATCATGGGGTTTGAAAATTTTCAGATTTATCAAAGCAGAAAAGATTATTTTAGCCATTTAGGAAGCTTTTTGGATTCAGAAAAAATGCTTGCCCGACTGGCAGTGAAAGATGTTTTAAATAATCCGGCAGTGAAATTTTTGGAGATACGCATCTCTCCGGCCGATACGGCAGAAGGAAATGCGGAGATGATCCGTGAGTATGATCATGCTATTACGGCTTTGAACGGGGAAGAGGAATTTGAAAAGGAAATTCGGGAGATTTTGAGGAATG
>CAOJLW010000152.1 GCA_948438565.1 uncultured Lachnospiraceae bacterium
CCTGTCCCCAATAAACCGGCTTTTTTGCCCTAACAGTTCGTTGATCATCCCAATCCACTGATCATGCATTTCCACCTCTTCCGGAATTGGAAGCGCATAATACAGCAGCTTTCGGTCAAACGCCATACAGCATCCCATATATCTGTTTTTTAGCAAATTGTTCCAAAATCCGGGTTTTGAATCCCGGTATGCAAAAAACGACGGCATCCGTATCTTAGACAGCGTCGCGTCCATCACCTGTGCGTCATGGCAGACCAGCGTACAGCCGTCCCGTCCCAGATATGGCAAAACCGTTTCCACTTTATTGCCGGTCCAAACGTCGTCTTGATCCGCCAGAAAAATATATTGTCCCCGGCAATGCCTCAAAGCCGTATTGATGTTTTGCTTCACCCCTTTTCCGGGGCCTTTGATCGCCATAATCGGAACGCGCCCGCCCTGACGCTCTCGGATAATATCCCACGTCGCGTCCGTAGATCCGTCGTCCGAAATAACAATCTCATCCCTGTCCGTAAGGTTTTTTAAAATCGATTCCAACTGTTCTCCGATATACTTTTCTCCGTTATAAGCAGCCAACGCCACCGATATTCTGATTTGATCCATTATCTTTCACCCAAAAAGAGCGTTTCGTAATCCGCCGCAATCTGTTCCTGGCTATAGGCCGTCAAGACCCTCTGCCGCGCCCGTTCGCCATAGGATTCCCGTTCCGGCTCCTCCATCTTCGCCGCCTGCTCCAACAACGCCGCCAGGCTCCCCGGCTCTTTGGTCCAATAGAGAGCGGCGTCCTCCCCGACCTCCCGGTTAAAACCCACATCCAACAGCAGATTGACCTTGGTGCTGCCCAGCGCTTCTAACAGCGACGGGTTGGTGCCTCCCACTTCATGCCCGTGCAGATATGCGCACGCATTTTCCCGTATCTTTTTTAAAAGCTGTTCGTCATATACCGTTTGACAAAATACGATGCGGGGATCCCGTTCAAACCCCGTCGTCTCTTTTAACCTGCGGTAAAATGGATTTTCCTCCACGTTACTGACAATGGCCAGCTTCTTATTGGTCCCTGTGCGCATAAATTCCCGGAGCATAGCCTCATAGTTATTCTCCGGCACAAATCGGCCGACAATTAAAAAATATTCCTGCGGCTTTAAATCCCACTTTTGATACCATCCCAAAAGCGCGCCGTCCGTATCGGAAAGGCTGCTTTGCCTGACATCCGCGCCATAAGCGATAAAAACCGTTTGGGGATGATAGGCGCGGTAACTGTTTTGGATATACGCTTCCATATGCTTAGAATCACAAATTAAAAGATCCGCATATTTGACCATCAGCTTTTCTGAATATTTCCAATATGCCCGAATCGGGCGATTCCATTTTGCCCGGAGCCATTCATGACCGTCCGGATTGACAAACAGACGACCGCCCCGCCTTTTTAACCTACCCTTTAAAAAACGGGTAAACGGACCGATCCGACAGGCCAGCACATAGACAATCGGATCGCGGGACGGATGCATTTTTAAATATTTCAGGCAATAGCCAAACGCCGCCAAATCGTACCAGACTGCTTTTGCCGGACCGATTGACGGCACTTTGATTCGAAAGCAGTGGCTTCCCTGATATTCAAACTCACTGTTGCCTTCGCCCATACACGCCACATGGTAGCGGATAGACGGATCCGTTTTATGTCTGGTAAGCTGCTCTACAAACGTTTCAAACCCGCCGTATTTTGCCGGAATCCCTTTGCTCCCAATGATAAATATATCCTGCATCTGTTTCCCCTATTCTTTTAATCGCCCCTGCATGGTCATATTACAGTTATAGCAGGGATCCGGTTTGGAAAGCTTATATCCCCATCGATCCCAAAACAGCTTCCTCTGCCGTTCCTGCAAAAAACCTGCGGCGTCTGTTTTCGGATCTGCCGGACGCCAAATTGCGGACGCTTCCGGCGTTACCACCACCTGATATCCCCGCTCCTGTAAACGGAAGCAAAAGTCGGCGTCGCGGTAATCCCCTACAAACGCCTCGTCAAACCCATCCGCCTGCAAAAAAGCGTCACGTCTAAACATAGCGCAGCCCAACGAAGCGGCGCTATAATTCTGCGGGATTACCGCATGCAAAAAATACCCTTTGTAAGCGGCAGGGATACCCCGGCTTGCATGAGCCAGGCCGCCCTCCGTATCATAAATCATGCCGCAGGAAGCCACACGCTTGTTTTGATAAAGCAGCTTTGCCGCGACAACGCCCGTTTTTGGATGCTGACAGCTTCCCAGCAGCGTTTCCGCCAGACCTTCCGGCCTGACGCGCACGCCCTTGCGGATATATAATATATAATCACCAATACACTGTGTTTCTACTCCGTTTTGGAACGAATCCGCCAACAAATAATGGATCGTAAGCCGATACCCTCTGCCTTCATACGACTGCTGCTTATAATATTCCCGCAGCCGCGCCAGCTGCTCCTGTTCTTCGGCTACCACAGTCAGCGCATAGTCGCCCAAAAGCCGGTATGTCACCCGATATACGCCGAGGTTTGGCGTCACGCGCACATCCCCGGGTTCCCGCCTCCGTTTTAGGTGATTTGCAATAGCGCGGCAGCCATTGTCAAACGCATAGGCTTTATCCGTGCTGTTTCCAGCCGTAGAGCCTTCATGAATCCGCCAATGGTAGAGGATTTTGGGCACATGACCGACATACGCGCCCGCATCGACGCAGCGCAATACAAAATCATAATCCTGCGCGCCGTCAAATTCCTTATCCAGTCCCCCGGCCCGCTCCAAAAGCTCCCTGGCAAACAGGAGAAAATGACAAAAATAATTATTGTGCCGTAAAAATTCCGGATTATAGTCCGGCTTAAAATGCGGCCTGCTGTGTACGCTGCCGTCCGCATTAATTTTATCTTCATCCGAATACAGCAGAACACGATTCCGTTTGCTGTCCGCCACCTTCTCGTTAATAAATTTCACCATCTCATATAACGCGTTATGCGCCAAAACGTCGTCATGATCCATCAGGGCAATATATTCCCCTCTGGCCATTTGAAAACCGCTGTTAGTGTTCTCTGAAATGCCGCCGTTTTCGGACAGCCTCTGATAACGGATCCGCGCGTCTGTTTTCGCATAGAAAGCCGCCGTCCGCTCCACCTGCTCCGTTCTGCTGCCGTCCGCAAGACAAAGCTCCCAATTGGTATAGCTCTGCGCCTGTACGGATTCCACAAGCGCGCAAAGGTACTGCTTGGACGTCTCATAGGCAGGCACGACGATACTGACCAACGGCTCATAGGGAAACGTCTCGTCTCTTTGCTTCGAAAGCTCCCCGTCTGTTGGAAGAAACCGCCTGTAACACTTGGTATACGCCAGCATCGGCGATTGTTTCCGTTCTAATATTTTATACATCAGTCCCCGCAGGCCATAGCGTTTTAACAGACCTGCGGCATAACGGTATTGGTATCTGATATTCATCGCGCTCTATTCCGAACCCTTTCCCGAAATCACCACTTGCAGCGTCTTAACCAAGATTTTAAAATCCAATCCAAGACTCCATTGTGAAATATAGTGGGTATCCAAAGCCACCACTTCTTCAAAATCTTTGATGTCGCTGCGTCCGCTGACCTGCCACATACCGGTAATCCCGGGCTTGATGCCGAGTCGGGCCTTGTGGTGAATCTGATATTTTTCAAATTCTTCTACGGTCGGCGGCCGGGTTCCAACCAAACTCATATCTCCCTTTAATACATTGAAAAACTGCGGCAGCTCATCGATGGAATATTTACGCATAAATTTCCCAACCGGAAAGATCCTGGGATCATCCGTCATCTTAAACATCAATCCTGACATTTCATTTTGATCCATCAAATCCGCTTTCTGTTCCTCTGCATTCACATTCATCGAACGAAATTTGTGTATTTTAAATTTCCTGCCGTTTTTACCGACGCGCACCTGAGAAAAAAAGACCGGGCCGGGCGACTGTTTTTTGATGGCCGGAGCAAAAATCAAAAATGCCACGCCACAGGCCAAAAGTCCTATCACACTCCCTGCAATATCCGTCAAGCGCTTGGCAAACAGCTGCCTGGGCGAAGCAATTTTCATGCTGGACGAAAGCACCAGATAATTTCCGTATTTTTCCACAACCTTATTGGGCGCGAGCGCATTCATATGAACCAGGTTAATATGCACGGTAATCCCCATACCTAACAGCTCGTTGGCCAGAGCCTGGGAGCTTTCCCTGGTATTGCCGTTAATAAACACTTCGTCCACCACATTGGCGCGGAGATAGTCGTAACAGTCGTCCGCATTGGCCACCACCGGAACGCCGCAGATTTTCACTCCTTTTAAATTCTGATCGACAATCACGACGCCGGAAACCATAAAATCCCGATAGGGCAGATGCGAAAACTCCATTAAAGCCTCTTTCGCATATTTCGCCGACGTTACCAATACCATCATAGACAGGTTCTTTTCCTTTTTCATCCGGCTGCGAATCACCAGCTTTAAAGAAAGCCTGCCCAAATATATAAACACCATGGAAATCAGCCAATAGGCAAAAATAACCTTTCGGGAATAGATCTCCGTCTGCTTGGTCGCCACTTCATACGCTCAGACGCCGGCAAAAATAATCGTGCAAAACGTAATACAGGCATTGGCCTCCTGAAAATTCCCCCTCCGCAAGATCCCGGTATAAGGCTCAAAAAAGAAAACCACGCAAATATCAATTAACACCAGGATCACGGCCAGCCGCTCATACGGTTCGTTTGCATAGGGAATATGCCAGCCCAAACGCAAAATATAAGCAATGATAAATGCAAGCTGAAGGCATACGATATCCGTTATTGTAAAATCCAAATGCTTTAACCAGCTTTTCTTCTCCCGTTTGTACATAAGCGCTTACCTCTATTTATGTTTATCACTATGCATATAGAGCCAGGTTTTGGCATAGTCCATCCGTTCTTCTTCTGACATATGCCCCGCTTTTTCATAGGGCAGCTTTGTCAGCGCCATATTGGGTTCCCCACATTTAAAGCATTCCACAGTTTTTCTTCTCGAAACTACCCGAATCCAGCCGCAGCTCGGGCAAATATATACTTTCATTGCGTCTTTAGTCCCCTAACAATTCATCTCTGTGTATCCGGATCGTCTGTAACGCCATCTCAAAATCCTGACGGTTTTTCTGCCCCATCGTCTTTAATATCAATCCGGAAAAAAACGCCTGCATAGCCGCCAACATCGCAAAACCGCATACAATTAAAGTCGGAAAATGCGGCACCAGGCCGGTTTTCGTATAATCCACAATAATCGGAATCATAAAAATAATCGATAAAACAGCTAACAACGCGGATAACAGTCCGAAAAACTTCATCGGCTTATACGTCTGGTACATCCGGGCAATGGTTCTTAACACGCGGATGCCGTCCGAAAACGTATTGAGCTTGGATTCGCTCCCCTCCGGGCGATCGCGGTATTCAATCACCACATTTTCCACCTGCATATTTTTATCCGCCGCATGGATGCTCATCTCAGTCTCAATTTCAAACCCTTTGGACAATACCGGAAACGATTTGACAAAGAGATAGCTGAATGCCCGGTAGCCTGTCATCATGTCTTTAATATCCGCCTCAAACAGCACATTAATAGACTTTCGTACCAGCGAATTGCCGAAATTGTGGAACGCCCGCTTATTTTCAGTAAAATATGTGGAAGAAAGCCGGTC
>CAOJLW010000153.1 GCA_948438565.1 uncultured Lachnospiraceae bacterium
CAGTTTTAGATTCTCCGGCGGGGATTGTGACAAGTCAGGGTGATTTTTCCCGGCGGTTGGTATTTAAATCCATGGAAGAACGAGAGATCGAGGAAAGCTACGATATGCTGACCGGGAAGAAGGATACCTACACCAATCATTGCAACGAAACGACGCTGACCTTTACATCCAGAGGCAATGAATCGGTGGAATTTGATTTTGTAATTCGCGCTTATGATGACGGCACGGCGTTCCGTTATGGCGTGCGTACGGCCGACGAGGGCGCGGCATTACAGATTAGTAAGGAAATATCCGGCGTACAGCTTCCGGCAGGATCGGATGTTTATTGGATGAATTACAGCAATGCGACATGGAATTATGAAGGGCAGTATCAAAAGGCGACGACAGAAAGCCTGGAAGTTGGCGCAACGCCATCCATTCCGTTGTTGTATCAGACAGACGATATGTGGACGGTGTTTACCGAAGCCAATCTGCATGGGTCCTATGCCGGTTCTATGACGACCGTGGAAGAAGGCGGTTTATTGCGGCTGACATTTGCGAAAGCGCAGTTAAATAAAGGGAATGTCGTCACAACGACGCCGTTTGAATCTCCGTGGCGCGTCGCTATTACCGGTACGCTAGGGGAGATTGTGGAAAATACTCTGGTGGAAAACTTAAATCCGCCGGCAGATGAAGAAACGTATCGGTTTAGCGAATGGGTGGATCCCGGTATGTCGTCCTGGTCCTGGGTTGCAAACTGGGGCGGCGGCATCAGCGATCAGACGAAAGCGGAAACGCATAAGAACTGGATCGATTTGGCGGCCGAGATGGGCTGGAAATATTATATTTTGGATGAAGGCTGGCAGCCGAGGGCCACAAACGGAAAAAATGTTTATGAAGGGTATCGCGAATGGTTCTATGAGGTCAGGGATTATGCAAATGAAAAAGGCGTGAAGCTGTGCGCATGGGTCAGGGTCAACGATATTAGAGACGCCGAGGATCGCAACAGCCGCCTGGAGCAGTGGTCAAAAGACGGTATCGTAGCGATTAAGCCGGATTTTTTTGACAGCGAGGATCAGGAAACGATGCAGATCTATGACGATCTGTACAAAGACGCGGCCAAATATAGGATTATGGTCAATTGCCACGGTTCCAATAAGCCGACCGGGGAAATACGCACGTATCCCAATGCCTGCTCACGCGAAGCGATCCGCGGCCAGGAAGCGGGAGGAATAACGGCAGAGCAGTATACATTGATTCCGTTTATCCGCGCCGCAATAGGGCCTGCGGACGTAACGGAGGAGTTACGGTCAAAAGATTCCAGTAAAACAACGCAGGGTTTCCAGGTTGCTTTGACGGCATTGTTTGAAAACGGAATCCATTCGATGGGTTCGGCGCCGGACGTATATCTGGATAATGAAATCGCCAAGGCATATTATACCAATTATCCGGATCGTTGGAATGAAACCGTATATCTGAATGGAGAGGTTGGCAGTTATTTTAATATGGCCAGAAGAGCCGACAAAGAATGGTACGTGTCCGGCATCAGCGTGAATCCGCAGAATATGCAGGCGCCGTTACGCTTCCTGGAAGAAGGGAAAGAATATGTTGCGTTGATTTATCAGGAGAATGGCAGGACGGCCTTGCAGTGGGATATGAAACGGGTGACGAAAGACGATACGCTGGAAATCCCGGTTTTGTATGGGGGCGGCTATGCAGCGCGCTTGATTTCGGCCGATCAGGCAGAGCTTAACGCCATTCAGACGATTCATGCGCCAAAGACGCTTGAGATAGAGGTCGGGCAGAAACAAAAAGCGGAACTTACCGTGGAGCCTGCGGATGCGGAATTTAAAGATGTGATATGGAGCAGTGCGGATGAGTCAATTGCCACGGTAACGTCCGAAGGGGTCATAAACGGCGTGGCGACAGGGATTACGACCGTAACTGCAACGGCCGCATTCAATGAAAACGTAAAAGCGGAGATAAAAGTCAAGGTCATCTCCAAAAGGTTTACGCTGAATGAATCCAAGTGGGAAATTTATAAGAAAAATGACAATGTGATGATTAACGGTACGGATTCTGTGACAATTCGTACGGAAAGGGGCGTTCTGGGAGATACGCCGTCGACTTATCACAACTTATTTGCGATGGATGCGCCGGATGAGGATTTTGTAATAACGGCCAAGCTTTCCGGAGGACTCAAGGATAATTTCCAGGGCGGCTTTGTTACGGTGTTTGAAAAAGCCAATCCGGACGCCAACTATGTGGCTGTCGGCCGTCGTTATCACAGTTATCTGATGGGCAGCCATCCGCAGTCATTTGGCATGATGGCGAAGGGCGGTTCGAAAGGAGAATTTTACTGTGAGGATCCGCAGGGAAACGATGACGTCTATGTGAAGCTGGAAAGATCAGGAGAGGTTTTTACCGGATACTATAGTTTTGACGGCGAGCAATGGACAAGAGTATCGGATAAAGGCACGGACGCTACGATTACGCACAGTAATCTGGCAGGCAAAAAATTAGGCGTTGGATTTTACGCCGGATCTGGCGGAACGGATCTGTCGATCGATTTGACCATTTCGGAATTTACATTAAACGGGACGCCAGTAAACGTTGCAGTCGATACGCAGATGAATGCGGTTACGACGGAACTCAAAGAAGCGATAGAAAAATTGCAGAGCGAGCTGGACGCTCTAAAAGGCGGCATGGATAAGGTAGAGGATATTCCGGACAGAGTCACGACATTGGAAGGCCAGATGACGCAGCTGGAAACGATTGCCGGCCAGATTACGGACTTTGAGAAACGGATGGCGGATTTAGAAGAACAGGCGCAGGAGCTTGCGGGATTAAAAGGAGAAACGGATAAGATTCCGGAAATCCAAAACAATATTTTGGAAATTCAAAAGGCAATTGCGGATTTGCAGGATGAAGCGCAGAAGATTGCCGCTTTGACAGGGGATGTGACGGATCTGGCTGATGTCCAGAAAACGATACAAAACGACGTATCAACGATGAAAGGGCAGTTACAGAATGTGATCAACCAGGCCAACAGAATTGACGGTATCGATCAAACGTTGAACGCGTTAAAAGAACAGGTGCAGGATATGGCGGACTGGGAAACGGAGTGGGATAAGATTGCCGGTATGGAGCAGCAGCTACAGGCTCTGAAAAACCAGATGGACGCTATGGCCGACATAGACATGGATGGGACCTTGCAGAGAATTACCAAGCTGGAAACAGACTTTGCAATGATAAAAGCGGAGACGGATAAGATTGAACAGATCCAAAACCAGTTGGCGCAGATGGAACAGATGCGGCAGGACATAAAAGAATTGAAGAAGTTAGTGGAAAGGATTGTTGCGCTTGAGACGGAAATTGCAAAGCTGCAAGGAGATCCGGAAAAGATTGCCGAACTGAAAGCGGAGCTTGAGAAGTTAAAGGATCATCCGGAAAAAATCGCGGAGCTTGAAGCGGAATTGGAGAAATTAAAAGAGCAGAAGAAAGAGACAGAGAAGCTTCAGGCGGAAGTGGATCGATTGAAAGCAGAGGCGGAAAAGTTTACGGAATTAGAAAAAGCAAAAGCGGAAATGGAAGCGTCGATGAAGCAGATGCAGGCGGATATGCAGCGGCTCAGGGAAGAAAGGAACCTAAAAGCCGGGGACGCCATTGTAGTCGGCAATGTAAAATATCGCGTAACAGACGTGCAAAAGAAGCTTGCAGAAGCCTATGGGGTCAATGCCAAATGCTTAAGTTCCGTTACAGTGGAATCGGTCGTAACGATTAAAAACGTACGTTTTCAGGTGACCTCGGTTGCGGATCGCGCATTTTGGGGTATGACCAAGCTGGAAAAGGCGACAATTGGAAAAAATGTGCGGACAATCGGAAAAAAGGCTTTCTATGGAGATAAAAAGCTCAACAAGATTGTGATTAAAAGTAAAAAGCTGCGGGCAGTCGGAAAATTGGCGTTGAAAGGAATTTCCGGAAAAGCAAAAATCATAACGCCGAAAGGGAAAAAAGCGGCATATGCCAAACTTTTAAAAGAGAAAGGGCAAAAGAAAAGTGTAATCATGAAATAAAAAGGGCGTCGCCCTGCGGATTAGGCTTCCGCGGGGCGGCGTTTTTGCTGTTGTTTTTTCGTTTGGCCTGCATTGCGGCGGTATGTTTGATACGGGAGAAGTGCATGAGAATTGTTTGACGAATCCTGATTTTTCCTATATAATAAATCTGGCTGTGCACAAGTAACAGCGGCGGTCAGGAGAAAATGCATAACGGGTGTTTTGCCCATAAGTAGTAGGAGGCTTTCATAATGAAGAGTATGACTGGATTTGGACGCTGTGAGGTTATGGAAAATAACCGTAAATTCACAGTGGAGTTAAAATCCGTAAATCATCGATACCTGGATATCAATATCAAGATGCCTAAGAAATTAGGTTTTTTTGAAGGTACGATACGTACCCTGCTGAAAGAATATATGCAGAGAGGCAAAGTGGATGTATTTATCTCTTACGAAGATTATACGGAAGAGAATTTTGCACTGCAATACAATGAAGAGGTGGCGGCTGCGTATTTGAAATATTTAACGCAGATGGCAGAGACATTTCAACTCGAAAACGATATCCGTGTGAGCGCCTTGTCGCGGTATCCGGAAGTTTTTACAATGGAAGAGCAGAATATAGATGAAAAAGAACTGTGGGCGATTTTAGAGAAAACCATACGCGGCGCCTGCAGCCAGTTTGTAGAGAGCAGGATTGCCGAGGGGGCGCGTCTGGCGGCGGATTTAATGGAAAAATTGGATACGATGCTGCATTATGTGGATGAGATTGAAAAACGTTCTCCGGCAATTGTGGCCGAGTATCGGCAGCGTTTGGAGGAAAAAGTGCGGGAGCTGTTTGATGACAAACAGATGGATGAGAGCAGGATTGTGACGGAGGTTACGATTTTTGCGGATAAGATTTGCGTGGATGAAGAGATGGTTCGCCTGCGCAGCCATGTGGAAGCGACAAAGGCCGCTATCGGGCAGGGGGGCAGCATTGGAAGGAAGCTGGATTTTATTGCACAGGAGATGAACCGGGAAGCCAATACGATCCTGTCCAAGACGACGGATCTGACCGTTTCCGATATCGGGATTGATTTAAAGACCGATATCGAAAAGGTGAGGGAACAGATTCAGAATATAGAATAGGGGATAGATATGATAGGGTTGATGAACATTGGATTTGGCAATCTGGTGCATACGGATAAAATTACCGTGGTGATTACGCCGGATTCTGCGCCTGCAAAAAGGCTGGTGCAAAAAGCAAAACAGGAGGAACGCGTGGTAGACGCTACCCAGGGCAGGAAAACGAGGAGCATTCTTGTGATGGAACAGGGAACGGTTGTCTTATCCGCGCTTGGGCCGGATACTCTGGCGGGACGTTTCCATGAATTGGCGGGAGGCAAAGAGGGAGAGTCATGAAACGAAAGAGAAAAGGTATTTTAGTTGTATTTTCCGGTTTTTCCGGCGCCGGGAAAGGGACGGTGATGCGGGAGCTGATGAGCCGGTATCCGGACAATTATGCGCTGTCTATTTCCGCGACGACCCGGGCGCCCCGGTCGTTTGAAGTGGATGGCAGGGAATATTTTTTTAAATCCAGAGAAGAATTTAAAAAAATGATTGAAAAAAACGAGCTGATAGAGTATGCTTTGTACGTTGAAAATTA
>CAOJLW010000154.1 GCA_948438565.1 uncultured Lachnospiraceae bacterium
TTGTTTCAAGGAGGAAACTTGCATCCGGGTCAGAAGGGCGCAGGTTTTCCAATACGGACATCATGTATTTTGATGCAAAAGGATCTCCGTGGCCGGAGGCGGTAATACGCTTTGCCTTATCAAGATAGGGCGCCAGTTTTTGCTGGATCGCAGACATTTGCTCCCCGTAACCGGCCGGAGGAATAAATACGGA
Source organism: uncultured Lachnospiraceae bacterium (assembly GCA_948438565.1). GTDB lineage: Bacteria > Bacillota > Clostridia > Lachnospirales > Lachnospiraceae > Roseburia_B. Next base: position 194 of record CAOJLW010000154.1, read on the forward strand.
TTTTCGGCAGGTCTCGCAGCTTTGGTTGCATACGAAATCATACGCCATGTTGATTTCGGCTGGATAATAGAAATTCTTTTTGCGTTTTTCGTATTCTTCAGGGGTAATTTCTTCTAATTCATTATTCTGAATATAAGGGCATGCTTCCGGACGGCAGAATTTAAATGTCTGGTCGTCCATTGTTGAACGCAGGTAATTTGCATAATCGCCGTTATATGCGTCTTCGACTTTGTCATGGAGCAGATTTCCGATACAGGAGTTTTTCGGATCCATCCATGGACAGAGGCATATTCCCCCGTCGCTGTTGTCAATGTATAAATAATCATAAAATAAATGACAAAATTTCATAGTAATCGAACCTCCCAAATGTTATATTGTGCAGAAAAGCACGGTTTCTGTTTCATTTGAATTGTAGTGCCGGAGATAAAATTTATATTCCGGAACCAGTTCCAGCAGGTATGAGGTTATCTCTAAAATATCTTGATGCTTATGGTAAACACATACTGCAAGTCTGGGTTTATGACGGGTAATTGTCTCCTTCATTCCGCGAAGAACGCTCATTTCCGCGCCCTCTACGTCCATTTTTACCAAAGTAACCGGCTTTCCTTTTAAATAAGCATCCAGGGTTATAACGTCAACAGAGATCATTCCGTCGCTGCCATAGTTTCCGGAACCCTTATATACTGCAGGAAATTCCAGTTTGCCGATCGTGTCGCTTAACCCCAGCTGGACTAATTGCGTTTTGTCTTGGAAATCCGGGTCCATCTTTTTAAGACGCTCTAAGGAATTCTGATAACACTGGGGATCTGGCTCGAAAGCATAAATCTGTGCAAATCCTTTTTTGGCCCACTGGGAAAAATCGATACTATTTTGTAAATCAAAAACTCCGACGTCTACAAAAACCTCATTTTCATGCGGGGGAAAAATGTCTGGTTCTATATATTGCGGATGTCCGGTATCGGCAATTGGAAAAAGGATTTCTTTGTAAGGATTATATTGGGCCGCAACTTGTTTGGTCTGCAGGCACCATCCCGGGAAGCCGATAATTATACGGGTGTTTTCGTTGATGAAAGCCGGAAAATCCTTATCCCAGACGCAAGGGATATTCCGGTACGTTTTCGAATATTGGGACCCGGCAGGTATGACGCAGGCCTTTATTTTTATCCCCAGTTCCGGAAGGGCGTCTAAAAAGCGTTCCACTACCCAATCAAACTCATTCCATTTTTCAGGAAACAGCAAAAGATAAATGTCATGCTTTTGCACAGGGTAATTTTCTGCCAGCAGATCCCAGAGCGCGGGTAAGCCGTGCCTGAGCATTGCGTAGGTCTGCTTTTGGGATACCCATTGTAAATGTTCCTTGGATACCATAGCTTTATATATGCCGGCCAGCGAGTGGGAAAGCGTATATTCCAGCCTTCCCCAAAACCATTTTTTGGACAGTTCGTCTTGCATAGCTTGGTAAATCGGATATAGTTTTGGATAGAGGGTATTTGTATCCCGGACAATACCGGAAGAATCCGGATCCATACAAAATTTTATTCTTTCTTCCGGAATGCCTATGCTTATAAGAAAGCTTCTTATTTCGTACAAACTGGAAGGGATTTGCGTAAGGTATAATTCATAATCCGGATATTTTTTTATTGCTTCTACAAGGGGAAGGACATCCAAGCCCATGCAGGCAGTATGGTGTTTGGAAATATCCAGATCAGAAAAACAAACGGGAATCAAGCCCTGTGCTTTCCAGTCGTTAAAATGTTCATGGGCATTGCGTCCCGCGCCATAGAATATTATAGATGCCATCATTGATCCTCCAATCGTTTAGTCAGTTTTTGAATGTTTTTCCTCGCTTCTTTTCGAAGTCTTCGATATAGAAGCACATCGTAACGGTATTTTTTCAATGTTTTAATCAAGATCGTCATGAAAACTCCTCGGTCTTTTACAATACCCGCCTCAATTTCATCATACGCAAGCCAGTAAAATGTAAAAGAAGACAGATGGCGGTAAATAAGCCTTTCAAATTCATAATTTAACGTTTTATTAATATGGATCATCCGGTCGTAATGCCCGCGCAGCTTTTTTTCTACCTGAAGCGAAGTGAAGGTGCTGGCCATATTCATAACATAGACGGACATAACCCGCTGGATAAAATATATTTTACCGCGGCTTAAGAGGTAAAAAAATTGTGCGTTATCGTACAGGAAGTCTTCTTTATCTGTCAGGCTGTCTAAATCTACGCAGCTCATGCGTATTACGCGGGAGTTATTATGGTTTGCCCAGCCTGCCCCATACAGCGGCTTGAAATCTTCCGCGCCGTATTTCCCGGTATTGCGAATATTACGGTTATATACAAAGATGTCCCCATCTTCTTTGGTCCGGTAAACATCGTCTTTATTGTGGTAAATCGTATTATGGGCGCAGAAGCTGCAGTCCGGATTCTGTTCTAACGCGTCAATCTGGAGTTCAAGCTTTTCCTCGTCGCACCAGTAATCGTCGCATTCCAGCATTGCGCTGTATTTCGTATCTACAGATTTGTATGCGGCCCAAAAATTTCCCTGCGCGCCCCGGTTTTCCTCGGCGATAAACGCTGTAATCAAATCAGGGTAACGTTCTGTATATTCCTTTATAATTTCACTGGTCCCATCTGTTGACGCATCGTCAAAAATATGTATTTTAAATTTATATTTTGTTTTCTGTGCTAAAACTGATTCGATAGCCAAGCGGATATAGGGTTCATGGTTATATGAAATCAGCAATACGGTACAGATACACTGATCTGTATCAGGTTTTTGCTTTGTCATGTTATGTCCTCCAATCTAATAATACTTCGATTCCATCTACGTCGAATACGGGGATGCCTAAATGCTTATAAACGGATTTCCGTTCGGCAAAGGCGTTATCGATAAAAATAGCCCCGTCCGGCTGTATAACCGTATATTTTGGTATGTCAAATGGAATTTCAATGATTTCATCAAATAGCCCGGCGGATATCCGGTGTTTTTGCAGCGCGTCAACAGCGGAATCCGCATGATCTGCTTTGTGCCGCGTCAGGAGTATAATCTGTTTTTTTTCGTTAACGCATTGGTAAATGAACTGTATGCTTTGCAGATTAACCCTTCCGTTGATTAAAACCGTATCATCCAGATCGATGTAAACGCGGTTATATTCAAAATCGCCCTTATAGCGGGATATTAATGTGCGGTCCACCGTAAGTCTGTAATGATTCTCCAGTATTTCCGTATCTTTACCCATTGCCGCATATACGCTGAGGAGCGGAAGGTTGACGCCCCGTCCTCTAGAAAGGCACATAGACCCGGCACATCTTGCGGATATTTCCAGAAGCTTGTAATTCCCTTCCTGATCCTGTCTGATTTGAAAGTACCAGAGTCCCAGGAAGCTTAATTTAGAATTGATTGTTTCGGCAATCTTTCGTATTTCTCCTGTCGCCGCCTCTGTTTGCCCACGTACGGAAATACCGCCGAAAATACGCTGTCTGGAACGCGGCAGCACTGCTTGAAGTTTCCCGTCGCGGCTGGTAAAACAATCTACAGTCATTTCATGGCCTGGCAGATATTCACAAATTGTATATTCCGGCAGGCAGATTCCGGGGGGAATATCCTCGGCACAGGAAATACATTTTGCATTTACGCTTCCCTGTCCCTTCCTGGGCTTGATGAATACAGGAAATTCCTTTAGGGTTTCGTATGTTTTGGGACAAAAAGGATATTCCGAAAATAGTTCATAGGTTTCTTTTTTATCCCGGCAGACCAGGGCTGTCTTATAATCTGCTGTTAAAACCTTTGCTTTGATATGTTCCCTCTCTTTTGCAAGGAATAATGCGATATCATCATGGGTCGGTATCACGACGTCAATATGATGGCGTTTGATTATGCGGTTAAATTCACTAAGGAAATTGGATTCCCTTATATACGGAACGCCGGAAATATAATTTTTAAATATATATTCCCCATGCCGGTCTACGGAAGACGCGCCGTATAACCTGAGGTTTACACAGGTCGAAAGCGCGTCGTGGAGTTCGACGGAATTTATTTCCCCGGCAGGAAATATTAAAACACCAATTTTGGAATTCATAAAACTAACCTCGTTTACTAAATCATGTTATATCCGCCGTCGATACTTACGATGGCTCCGTTTATATATGTATTTGTGATAAGACTTATACACATATCCGAGACTTCTTCCGGTGTACCGAACCGGTTTAAGGCGGTCTTTTTTTCTATTTTTTCCTTGAGCCAGGCTGGTTTCGCTAATTGCCACTGTGTATTAATAAATCCCGGACAGACCGCATTTACGCGGATTTTCCTTCCAGCAAATTCTTTTACAAGCCCCTGCGCCAGCATGTTAACGGCGGCCTTGCTTACCCCGTAGGGGAGTGATACGGCGTGGGGCCATATGGACATTGCCGAGCTGATAAACAGGATGCTTCCATTTTCTGCCAGAAGCCCGGCCAGCCGCTGGATTAGGAAAAAGGGCATATTTACATTTGTATCCATAACAAGATTCCAGTCATTTGGCGTGATCTCAGGCAAAGGTTTCCGGCAGGTCATACCGGCGTTGAGCACGAGAACGTCCAGTTTATCAATCCGCGCCAACAAATTATCTGCAAGGGTATTTACGCCTTCCAGCGTTGACAGGTCGGCTGGAATATATGGTTGATACTTCGAAATTTTTTTCCTCCCGTTTCGGAATACGGTATAGCCATGCTCTTCTAGTTTATCTCCGATTGCTTTTCCGATCCCCTTCGTAGAGCCTGTTACAAGTGCATATTTCATTGGACTGCTCCTGTTAGATAGTCATAGATTCTGCGTCCACGGAAGGCTTCCTTTAAATTGGCCTCTATTTCAGCGTCTTTTAATCCTGCAAGCCTGGAATAGAAGAAGATGCTGCGCAGTCTGGTATATGCGTGTATCTGCAGGACGCGGCAGAAATCAGCTAGGCCGTTGGAGGTATAATAATCAGCAAGGGCGTCAAACCCATCGGCGTATACTTTGGCAATATTCTTTTTCTTTGCCATAGTATATACGCTGGAGTTTTCCCTTTGGACATAGTTGTATAACCCGTCTTTTATGAAAGCGACGCGGTTTATATGCGGCAGCAGCTTGAAATTGAATAATGTGTCTGCGCCAAGCTGGAATCCTTCATATCGGATTCCTGATTTCTTTATAATATCCGCTTTGTATAGCCTGGTCCAAATGTAGTTATTCGGTTTTGGGCATGCGCAGAAACGGCAGAAATAACCGTATACGTCGTCCCGGATATCCACGGTTTCATTGCGCATGGCTGAATAACAGTAATCCGTATTACTTTCATATACCAAATTAAAATTACAAACGGAAATGTCCGCATGGTTTGAAATTAATGCGGTGTGAAGCTTTTCATACATATCTGGCTGGATCCAGTCGTC
>CAOJLW010000155.1 GCA_948438565.1 uncultured Lachnospiraceae bacterium
CAAATCATAATAGCACAGCTCCTTGCCATCCTCAAAATGCTTGCGTAAATAACTGCTTGTATCCGTCACTACCGCCGCTTCCGCCAGCATGGAATTGATAATCCGTTCATTGCAGCCCCCTTTATGCCAGGACAGAATATTCAGGGATACTTTCGCCCTCTGTAAAATCTGACCGGCATATTCGGCCGCCACCGCTTCCTGACAAATCAGATACGCCGAATCGGCCAACGGACTGCTTTTCCAGGATTCCCCGTAAACGTGCAGGGCAATTTCGCCATCCAGCAATGTACGGATGATTTTTTCCCGATAATAAAAAATCATGCATTGGCAGACATTTCCCATACGGTACATCATCTCAATAAACTGCGGCGGCTCTACTTCCATACCGTAATCTTCAAGCATCTTAGAAAATGCAAATTCCGCAGGCTGATTCACCCATTTTTTCATGTAACGCAGATACCGGGCCGCCATATGGCGGGTGTTTCTGTCGCATCTGTACAGTTCGTTTACTATATCCCGATAGTTATGATAACTCCCTAAAAATACGACGTCTAAATCCCGCGGCATATCCCATTTTTGAGGCATATCCCCAGCGGGCGGCAATAAAAAGCTCCCGCAGACCGACGGAGCATATTGCCGGACATATTCCAGATAATTTTCATCATGAGTCAATACGTAATAATCCGCTCCATGATGTAAAAACTGCTCGTAAAATCCATACGGATGGTCAAAGATCATTTGTAACTTCGGCCCATACATACAGTCCGCCAAATAACAGCCGCGCTCTTTTAAATAAATTTCAAAAAACTGATGCTGAAAGCCAATGACGGCCTGGTAACGCTTCCCCAACAGCCGCATGATTTTTTCCGGATCTCTTCCTGACAAATCGCAGATTTCCGCATTTTTACCGCAAAGGCGCAACCCTTTTGCCAAATTTTTTGCCATATCATTTAACACATTATAGCAGGCTGCGTCGCCAAGCAGCAGCAAAAACGGCTGCGTCGCCTGATAACGCTCCCAATAGGCGTCGTTTTTACTCAACATCCCCTGCAAATACGCTATCGCTGACGCCGTATCTTCCTGGTGATTCGCAGCCTCCACACAGCTTTCCAAAAATATGTCCAGGCAGCGGCATTCCTGCAAGGGTTTAGCATAACGACTCACGATATAAGCGTCCGTATAAAAATCACTGGACGAGGCCCACTCTTCCAGCAGCCTTGCGTCAGCGACACAGGCAACTACGGCGCGTTCCGCCAGACGGATGAAAAGCTCATACTCCCATCCCCTGCCAAGCATTTCATTGCGCCCTCCCGCCTGACAAAAGAGTTCCTCTGTCACATAATAGCCAAAAGCCGCAAAACGTTCATTTAAAATCGCCTGCTGCCAATCCAGACAGACTGCTTCCCCGTCCGGCTGCATACAAACCACATCGGCCCCAAACTGTTTGGCATATAGTTCCGCCTGCTCTTCATCCAACAAATGAGCTGACGGATGCCCGATAAAACGCCATTTTTTCATTCGATCCCTCCGTCGCCCAAGGCTATGGCTGCCGCAGCAACGCCAAAAATTTCTGATTATATTCCGATGCATCCGCCAAAATATAGGCGTTTTCCAGCAAATCCGGAAAATGCTCCCATAAAGCTTCTTGGATCATCCGAATATTGTCCCGGTCTTTTTGATCCGCATTTTCCAAATCCATTTCGGAAACCGGTCCGACAAATCCTTTGACATAATAAAGCAAAGCCATTTCCGGTAAATACCCGTCCAGCTTTCCCCGCTTTTTTAACTCCTGATACGTTTTCTCCTGCACCCAAAAACCATCCATCACATAGGCGCTATGCGCTTTGTGGTGCATAATACTATTGGGGTTATAACGGTAAGCATACAACATTTCCGACAGGACATAGCACCTGTCGGCATACATCATACACATCTGATGAAAATAGATATCCTCCATCAAGATTCCTTCCGGAAACAAAATTTTGTTTTCCCGTAAAAATTCCCTGCGGTATATTTTGGCCCAAATCGCATTCTGGCATCCATGCGCCAGCATATACCGTCGTTTATCTTCCCGCTTTTTCATATCGTAAAAAGCTTCCGGTTTCTCAAAAGACTTCCTTTTGCCCTGTTCCGAAAACATATAATACGCGCATTCCACAAAATCGCATTGATACAAGACGATTTTTTCATATAACTGCGTAAACAAGTCCTCCTGCGCCAGATCGTCCGCATCCACAAAAATCAAATAATCCCCGGACGCATACTGCATACCCAAATTCCGCGCGGCTCCCGGTCCGATATTCTTATCACATGAAATCAACAGAATTTGATCCGGATAGGCCGCCTCATATTCCGTCAAAATGGAAAACGTCCGATCGACCGAAGCGTCGTCTATCAAAATCAATTCCAGCAACTCCAACGGCATCGTCTGACGCAGCAGACTTTCCAAACAATCTCTAATGTACAGCTCCACATTATGACATGGCACAATGACAGAAATTTTTTCTCCGGAATATAAAAAAACGTCTGAACAAAGTCCGGCGGAAAATTGCTTCGGACGGTAAACCATTTCCTTCAATTTACATGATAAATCCGCCAGCGCATATTCCATCCGAAAACCGGACACTGCGTTTTGACAGATTTCCGGATCAATGGACGGCAATGCGCCGGATGACATCGCATCTAAAATTTCGGCTAACGCTCCCGCATCCCCAATTGGAAACAAAAATCCGTTCACCCCCGGCTTCAACAAATCCGTAATCCCGCTGACCGGCGTTGCAATCACCGGAATGCCATTGGCCTGCGCCTCAATCGCCGCCAAAGGAAATCCCTCGTATTCGGAAGCCAGGACAAACGCGTCGGCCTCTCCCGCGTAAACCCATGGATTTTCCTTCCATCCGTACCAACGGATACGACCCGATACCTGACTCTCTTTTGCCGTCTGCATCAAAAAATCCTTATATTCCCGATTGCCGTCCCCAAGTAAATGCAGCTCCCAGGGATCTTTGGTTTTGCCCAACGCCCAAATCATCGTTTCAATATGTTTTTCCGCAGATAAGCGTCCCGCATAAAACAGCGTTCTGCCCATCCCGTTTTTCTTTTGTCTTTTAACGGCACACCTGCCAAAATCCACCGGATTATGGATCTGCTGCACCAATCCGCCGCCGTGATTTTTGATATCCTGACCGATACGGCTGCTGATTGCCAGATGGCCGTCTGCAATCGACAGGCTTTCATATCCCCCAAAGCCCGCCTGCCGGTATTGCTGCACAGGCGCGTGCAGCCATGATAAAACCGTAATCTCCGTTTGGTTTAATAAAGCCGCCTTTTTTCCGACATAGCACATATAGGGCCATGCCACCGCCAGTATAGCCTGCGGAACTCCGTTTTTATGCAAAAATTCTGCATACGCCTGTACCAGCTCTTCCAAATCATGTCCGTTTCTGCCTTCTAACAGAGGAAAAAAGGGAATCTCTTCCGCTACCCAGGAAAATCCCTCCCAAACAAGCTGGATCACGCGCACGTCCCATCCTCGTTTCTTAAAATCCAGGGCCGTCATATTGATAACATTTTCCACGCCACCCTGCTGTGCAACTGCGATCAGTATATCAAGTTTCATGTTCCTGCGCCTCCGCTTTCGAATCACCCGGACGATACTCCGCTAAAAATTTTTTCCTTTCATCATAGTAATTGCATAAATTCAAAAAACCATCGTCATGGATACACCATGGCCGCTCCATAGCCGGGACGACTACCCGGTATCCCCGTCTCCAGAATTCAAACGACTGGGACACATCATAAAAATCCCATCGGGTAAACAGATCCGAGCGCCACGGCACATCGTACTGAGTCGCCATCAGCAAGCCGTCGATAGCTTCCACATCGCAGAGCCTGGCCTCGCCCATAATACTGACGCCGGACTGCACCACGGCGTTGGCATAAAGCCTGCCAACCCGCTCCCCGTACCACATCACAGCATGATCTGGCAATTTTGGCGCGCCTACCATACCAAGCATACCAATCGAAGGATCCTGAAATACGTTTAAAATATCCGACAAAAAATCTCTGTTTACAATAAAAACATCCTGATGCAGATAAATTTTATATTTTGCATCCGACGCCTGCATCCCTGCATTATAACCGGATGTAATCGATTCCGCCCCTTCAATCGTCAGCACATCGATTTCATATCCTTCCGGAATCCGCAGATGATCCAGATAGTACAGGCACTCTTTCCGGTACCGTTCCTGATTCACACATAAAATAAAACAAAATTTCTTATGATTCATGCTTCACACAACTTTCTAAATGCTTCGGTTATTTGCGTCGGCCATTTCACCTGTTCCAAACACAAAAGCGCTTCTTCTTTTTTCCCGGCTTGCAGACATAAATCCGCCATCGTGCATAAAATCTCTTCTGTCCCCGGCTGTAGCTCGTCCGCATACTTTAACATGGCAAACCCCATGGCCATCCGATTATGGTTTAAAAACAGCTCTGCCAAACGTCCCAAAAGCCCCACCTTATCCATGCCCGCCACATGGACGATATATTTTAACAGACGAGTGGATACCTGATTTTGTAAGAGCAGCTCCAGCAACCGGGGGCCTGCCTCCTCATCCATTTCAAATTCCAGACGCCAAAGGCCAAAACGGATCTCCTGCAAAAAATCAACCACCTCTTCTATGCTGTCATGTCCGTCCAAAACGGTCCATGCAACGCCTTCCTGCACTTCCTCCAAATAGATCTGATGCGCCAGCATCATATAGGCCATATCCGTTACGCTTTCAAACTTATCGTGAAATTCCGGATCGCATAGCAATGCGGTCAGGCCCTCCCGATCCCGTTCTTTTAAAAGCTGGTTGACGCGCGCTGTATAGCTGGGCAGCTCTTCCTCCAGAATTTTGGCATTGCTTCGACAGGTCTGTTCAATGATATCCACCTCTTCTTTAGTTTTATAAATGGTATCCTGTTTCCCCTCCGAATTTTTACCGAACATCATTTGACTGTCAATATATTGCAGATATTCCACCTCAGCCGTATTCTTTCGCAGCTTCGCGCTTTCTACCAACATCGGCAGCATTTCATTCAAATGAAAAATATTGTAAAGTCCCGTCGTAACCAACAACGGGATACTGTATAAATCCCGATTCAAAACATCCATCAGACGTTCTTTTCCGGCGTTCCGTCCCCGTTCTGCGTCCCACAGCAAAAATTTCACATCGAGATAACGTCCCTGTACCGTTTCATAGGTTTCCCCCTTTTTCCACGAACGGCTTTCCCCATAGAGATTCCTTTCCACATCACACTCAGTAATCAGTTTTTTCAATATGGACAAATCACTGTCCAAGATATCAGCGTCGTCATACTGCGCGCAATATTGTACGGCTTCATCCAGCCTGCCCTGCTCCATCAAGCAGATAATCTCGTTCTGACATTGGGTATAAAACGCCTTTACCTGATGGTTATATTGGAAATCCTCCGGACGATACACCGGATGTTCAAAAAACTCCCCGAATTCCTGTAACAAGAGCTTACGTCCGGCATTATAATTTTGCAGTTTAGTCCGTCCACAGTCATGCATACACCAAGGCGTTTCCTGATACGG